>JAAEQP010000511.1 GCA_024231375.1 bacterium
CAGTCGCCGAGAGTATGAGATCCTTCACTTCGTTCAGGATGACGCGAAGGGGATGTGTTCTTGCGTGGGAAACCGCCTCGCGCCGTCATGCTGAGCGCCAGCGAAGCATCTCGCGCCCCAGGGCAGTCGCCGAGAGTATGAGATCCTTCACTTCGTTCAGGATGACGCGAAGGGGATGTGTTCTTGCGTGGGAAACCGCCTCGCGCCGTCATGCTGAGCGCCAGCGAAGCATCTCGCGCCCCCTACACCTTTGCCGCCCTACAGCGTCTTCCCTTTGTACGGTTCGAATTCACCGCCTTGCGCAGGCTGCTGGGTGCGCGCAAGGATATCGGCGACCTCGGCCTCTTCCAGGGGCCTGAAGCTCTTGGCGATGGCCAGATTCTTCTGGAGCACGTCCATACTGTCCATGCCGCTGCACACGGTCGATACGGGCAGGTTCATGGCGTAGCGGATGCACTCTTCCGCGGTCAGGGTCTTGGCGTTCTCGACGAGTTCGCCCTTCCACCGACGCAACGAGCCACCCAGCGTCTTCATGGCGATGACGCCCATGTCCTTCTCCAGCGCCTTGGGCAACACGCCATGCCGGAAACTCACCCAGTGATGGTCAAACGCGTTCAAGGGCATCTGGGTCGTGTCCCACGCGAATCCCCGATCAATCATGTCCGCATTGAACTCGGGACGAGTGTGTCCCGTGAAGCCGATGTAGCGGATCTTGCCCTGTTCGCGGGCTTCCTGAAGGAAATCGAGGAGTCCCGTCGAATACACGGCCTCGGGATGCCTGGCCGCGTGAATCTGATGCACCTGCCACAGGTCAATGTGATCCGTCTGAAGCCGCAGGAGACTCTCGTCGAGCTGTTTCCGGGCCGCGGCCACGTCGCGCTGAATCGAGAAGACCTTGGTCATGAGGAACACCTTGTCCCGGTATCCGTCGCGCAGGGCCTTGCCCATTCGTTCCTCGCTACGGCCCTTGTGATAGATGTAGGCGTTGTCGAGGAAGTTCACCCCCTCGTCGACGGCCGTGCGCACCAAGCGAATCGACTCTTCCTCTGTCAGGGTGTCCACCCCCATGTGAAACCCGCCCAGGCACAGAAGGGATACCTTCTCCCCCGTCTTGCCGAGCGTACGGTAGGGCATGTCGTTTCGCTTCTCTACCGTCGGCGGCACGCCCCCCAACGCGGCAATCCCGGCCGCCATGGCTGAGAATCTCAGGAAATCTCTGCGACGCATGTCCATGGGGTGTCCTCCGAAACTCGTCACCTCACTACCAGCACTGGAACACCGATTTCCCAAGGTTACTTCCCGCGAGACCGCTTCCAGAACGTAGTGACTTCCGACCCGGCACAGCTTGAAGCTGAGCGATGCCAAGGCTACGATGGCACGACCTACGAACGCAAGTTGGACATCAAGGGGGCTCTGACAATGGACCGCCGAACGTTCTTGAGTACGTCACTCCTCGCAGGAGCATCGGTCAGCGCGGTGGCCGCTGACGAGTCAGCGCCCGCCCCCCTGCCCCCCTCCTACTCCATCGTGGACACGCACGTACACTTCTGGGACCCGGCGAACCTGCGGTATCCGTGGCTGGACAAGTCCACGCTACTGAACCGGCCTTGTTTGCCAACGGACTACACAGAGGCGATTGCGCCGTTACAGGTGGGGCAGATCGTGTTCGTGCAGGCCGCGTGCATCGAAGAGCAGCACATGGACGAGGTGGACTGGGTAACGCAACTCGCGAAGAAGGACGACCGCATCGCGGCAATCGTGGCGTCGGCTCCGCTGGAGTTGGGCGATGGGGTGTTGCCCACGCTGGAGAAGATGGCCGCGAATCCCCTGCTCCGGGGGATTCGGCGCATGCTCCAGGGCGAGAAGGACCCCGAGTTCTGTCTACAGGATGACTTCGTCCGGGGCGTGCAGTTGCTGGAACGGGTCAAGTTCAGCTTCGACCTGGGCGTGCGGCGTGACCAGTTGCCGGCGGTAACGGAACTGGTGCGGCGTTGTCCCGGCGTGCAGTTCATGTTGAACCACATCGGCGTGCCCAACATCCGCGAAAGCAAACTGGATCCCTGGCGCGAGCACATTCGCACCCTTGCGGACCTGCCAAACATCTATTGCAAGCTGTCGGGCGCGACGACGGTTGCCGACCACGCGAATTGGACCCGCGACGACCTCCGGCCCGCCATCGACCACGTGCTGGAGTGCTTCGGGTTCCAGCGGGTGGCCTTCGGCAGCGATTGGCCCGTCATGCTCATCGCGACGACCTTTCCGCGCTGGGTAGAGACGGTGTCGTGGGTCCTGCGGGACCGAACGGAGGCGGAACGGCAGGGGGTGTTCCGAGACAATGCGATTCGATTCTACCGCCTGCCCGATTAGCGCAAACGACTGATTACATCGTTCCAGCAACATGGAGACTACCCACAATGCCTTGCTTCCGGCCCCTTTCTTTCCTTCTTACGTTCATCGCTGTGTGTGCCGTTTCCGAGGCACAGGACCGGGACATCCGGAGCGACACCTGGGACGCCACGGACGCCTTGGGACGCCGCCTGCCGGGGGTCGTGGAGACGGGCCCGCCCCGCGCAAACCGGGCTGTCGGCGTGTTCTACTTCCTCTGGCTGGGTGAACACGGCCAGACGGGGCCGCATGACATTCCAAAGATTCTAGAGGCGAATCCAGGCGCCTTCTCAGACGCCAGTCATCCCGCGTGGGGTCCACCCAACGCCTACCATCACTGGGGCGAGTCCATCTTCGGCTACTACGTGTCCGACGACAAGGCCGTGATGCGCAAGCACGCCGAAATGCTGGCCGATGCGGGCGTGGACATGGTCATCTTCGACGTGACAAACCGGTACACCTACAAGAAGAGCTACACGGCGCTCTGCGAGGCCTTCACCGAGGCGCGCGCGGCGGGTACCGATGCGCCGGACATCGCGTTTCTGTGTCCTTTTGGCAACGCGGGCGGGGTCGTGCGGGAACTCTACAAAGACTTCTACGGGCCGGGCCTCTACCGAGACCTGTGGTTCGAATGGGACGGCAAACCCTTCATCATGGCCGACCCCGCCGTGGTGTTCGGCGAATTGCGGGCCTTCTTCACCTTCCGCAAGCCCATTCCGTCCTATTTCACCGGACCCGTGGGGCCCGACAACTGGGGATGGTTGGAGGTGTTTCCGCAGCACGTGTACCGCGACGCGGATGGGAACGTGGACCAGATGGTGGTGGGCGTGTCACAGAATGCCGTCGGTGACCGGTTGGCGGCGTTCAGTCAGACCAGCGCGAAAGGCCGCAGCTTCCATGGAGGACGCACGTCCGCGCGGCCAGACGCGGTGTGGCGCGGTCTGAACTTCGCCGAACAATGGCGCCGGGCACTCGCCATCGACCCGGAACTGCTGTTCATCACGGGATGGAACGAATGGGACGCCATGCGCCTGCCCGAGTTCAACCACGTGAAGGAACCCGTCATGTTCGTGGACCAGTTCTCCCAGGAGTGCAGCCGCGACGTGGAGCCCATGGAAGGTGGGCACAGCGACGTCTACTACTACCAGATGACGGCTGGGATTCGCCGGTACAAAGGCGTGCGCCCGCAACCGCGAGCGAGTGCGCCGAAGACTATCGCACTGGACGGCGGCGCTGACCAGTGGACATCCGTGGGACCGGAATACCGCGACCACAAAGGCGACCCCGCAAACCGCAATCACCCCGGCTGGGGCGAGGCCGGGCCCTATGTCAACGAGACGGGCCGAAACGACATGGTGTCGGCGAAGGTGGCGCGTGATGACGCGTTCCTGTATTTCCGCGTACAGACGGCCGCCTCGATAACGCCGCCCTCGGGAACGGAATGGATGATGCTGCTCATCGATATGGACCGCGACAGGCGCACGGGTTGGGAGGGCTACGACTTCGTGGTGAACCGAACCGCGCTCGGCGAAAGGGCTATCGTAGAGCGGAACGTCTCCGGGTGGGAATGGGAACGGACGGGGGAAATCGACTACCACGTCGATGGGGCGTGTCTAACTCTGGCCATCCCGCGCGCGATGCTGGGCGTCGGTGCGCCGATTGACATCGGCTTCAAATGGACCGACAACACACAGTGTAACGGCGACATCTCGCGCTTCATCGTCAACGGCGACACCGCACCGTCGGGACGCTTCAATTACCGGTATTGCGAGTAGCTACGGGTCAAACGCGCCTGAACACGGCTACGATGTCGCCCGATTGCGCCGGATCGAATGCCGAGCGATCATAGCTGCCGAATACACCCATGGGCTCCAGTCCTGCCTGATGCGCGGCCGTCTTGAGGTCTTCGGGAGTCCAATGGCGTAACACCGCCGACTCGGCAACCGTGCGCACATCGCCTTCCTCTTCCACGAAGAAGTTCAGCGTGAGGTAGGTGACGTCACCATGTGGTACCAGGCTTTTCACTGCGACAATGTTGGCGCCGGCTTCCGTGGCTTCCTCCGTGCGATGCCGAGGCTTCTGGGCCTTGTCCGCGGCGTAGTTCAGCGATTGGGTGACCAAGACGCCGCCAAGCTCCACATTCTTTGCTGCGCCCTCGAAGAAGGCGGTAAGGTCGGCGGCATTCGACAGAAGCGAGAGGGAGTTCCCCAGGCAGAGCAGCAAATCCCACGGTCCGCCCTGGATTTCGCGCATGTCGCCTGTCCGGTAATCGATGCGGGGATGGGCGCGCGCTTGTGAGGCGTAGGCGATCATCTCTTCGCTGAGGTCGAAGGCGGCTACCTCCGCGCCCCGTTCAGCGAGAAACTGAGCATGCAGTCCGGTGCCGCACGCCAGATCGGCCACGCGATTGCCCGGTGCTTGCTCAAGACACCAGGTGAGGAACGGCCCTTCCCGTTCGATACGCCCCGCCTTTCGGGCGAGGACATCATACAGCGCCGCCGTCTCTCGAAACGCGCTCACATTGCCGCGGCGAGCGTGTTGACGGCCTCATCCGCCTCCGACAGGGCACGATTACCGAGGCGCAGGTTGTCCATGGCCTTGAACAGAATGCGTGCCGCTTCTTGAGGCGCGTGGAAGCCGGACGAGTTCTCTGCTTCGATGAAGTCGATGAGGAACGTAGCGCGCCGCTGGCAGGTGAGGGCTTCGTCGATGGCCGCCTCGGTGGTCCCCTTCTCCTTCGCCGCCTTGATGCGGTCAATCAGGTCCATCAACCCGTCCATCGCCATATCGCGCATCTCTCGGGTCTTGCCTTGAATGCTCTCCACGCGCCCGCGCATCTCCTCCTCCGAGAAGCTGTGGCACGTCTGGCAAGCGTTGCCGACGTTCAGCATGGGACTACGCACGTGATGGTCGCTGATCTTCATGGAGCCGACACGCGTATAGGGCATATGGCAATCGGCACACGCCACGCCGGACCGCGCATGGATGCCCTGGTTCCACAACTCGAACTCGGGATGCTGGGCCTTCAACATGGGCGCGCCCGTCTCGGCATGGGACCAGTCCTTGAAGTCCGCCTCGTCGTAGTAGGCCAGAATATCGTCGCCGAGCAGCCCGTTGGTCCACGGATAGACCAGTCGTTTCTCTTTGCCCTTGAAGTAGTACTCGACATGGCACTGACCGCACACGAACGCACGCATTTCCTGACGCGTCGCCATCTTGTTTACGTCGTAATTGGGAATCCCCTGAGTGGCTTTGTAGGCCTTGATGCCTTCCAGGAATCCCGGCCGCGTGACGCGCAGCTCCATGGTTTCCGGATCGTGACAGTCGATACAGGCCACGGGATGGTTGATGTGTTTTCGGGCTTCGGCATAAGGCATGGGATTCATCTTCTCGAACCCCTTGATAAGGTCGCCATTGCCGAGTTTCTTGTAGGGTACATACACCGATCCGTGGCAGTGGATGCACGTCCCCACCTGGGGCTTCTGATGCCGCTGCGTCAGCGTCTGGTCTTCAAGCATATAGGCATGGCCGCGCTCTTCCCGGAAGTCGATGGCGAAGGCGTACCCCGCCCACATCCGCTTCAGGCGCGGATCTTCCTCGATCTTGGATTGGGACACCACCGCCCGCGGATCGTCGGCATCCGGAGTCCGCGGCATCGCTTCGCTGCCGCCGTACCGCGTGCGCACCATGTCGACCGTCTTGTTGTACAGATCGTACTGGAGCGGGAAGTTCTTGCCCCAGATCGCGGGATCCTCGGTTTCGTCGTCCAGTTCGACGACGCGGAAGAAGGGGTTGCGCGCCTCCTGTTTGCGCTCGAAGATGTTCACCAGCAAAGCCGTCACGGCGAATGATGCGACGGCAACCACCAACGCGGTGACGACAAGTGCAGTCAAGAGGGTCTTCGGCTTCACGCCGCCCCGGCCATTGCCTTTCTTCTTGGACGCTCTGCTGGTCATGGTCGTATCTCCCTGTTCCTTGAAGCCGGGTCTGGCTATTCCATATGGCCAACGTTTTCGTGGCACCGGATACACGACAAGGCGCTGTCTCCGTGCCCGAAGCGGTCAATCGACTGGACGATGTCGCTGTGGCAGTACCGGCATGCCTCTTCGGTGACGGCCCGGTTGGTGTCGGTGATCTGAATCGGCTCGTCGAACCGGCCCGTGGTGAATGCCAGCGAATGGTGGTACCCGTTGCGGCTCTTGGTCATGTACTTGCCCACGAAATCGTGGGGCGTATGGCAATCGTTGCATACGGCAACGGCGTGATGACTGGACTTGGCCCAAGCGTCGAGGTGATTCTTCATGACGTGGCAGTTCGCACAGGCTCCCGGGTCATCGGTGAGGTAGGACGCGCCACGGGCGTAGATGAAGGTGTAGGCCCCCACCCCAAACCCAACACCCGCCACCAAACCCACCAGGGTGGCCATCAGAATGAACGCTCGGCGGTTCATCATCGATATGGGCATCCGCCCTCCTCCCGCAAGATTCGACGCCCCAGACCCGAACACCAGGATACCATCATCCGGTCCGCTTGCCTAGTCCCCAGGTTGCGCAACTCGCAGGGGGATTGTGGCGGATGGAAAGGAGGGAGCGCCTTGACCTAAGTCAAGAACAGAAGATTCCGGACCCGCGTGACAGCAAGATCAGTCTTGAAACCATCGGTCCATGCCTCTAGGATAACCGAGGATTTCCCGCGGTGGCCGTGGGAGATTGGTACAGGGACTGCCGGGGGAACACGGTTGGCGGAGCGCCAAGAAGTTCTGGAACCGTCCCGGCAAACAGGGAAGGAAACGTACAATGTGTGGTTTGCTCGAGTGGATTGATCAGTTTGTGCACATGATCCCGATTCCGTTCATCTCGAATCTTCTGTGCGACGGCTTGGGCATGATCTATGGCCTCATCGGCTGCACCGGCGGCTACTGGTAGGCCGACCCCGCACAGGCGGTTAGGGCGAACGCCTTCTCCGTCGAAAATGACACTACCGAAGCGGTCCCTGCGTCCCATGGGCGCGAGGACCGCTTCGTTGTGAATTCCGGTCCCACTCAAGCACCGCCCCCCGTTTGACCTGTCCCGTCTCAAAAAGCAATACTCATCCTCGCGTGCGTTGCCTGGGACGAATCCGGGGGATTCCGGTCCGTACGATTGAAGAATCCCCTACCCGGCTGCCGCGAGAATCACATTCCAGAGAAGAGCGGTATCTGTTCCGTGCCTGGAAGCGGGACCGCTGAAGGGGAATTTGCCATGAAAGTGAAGGCATCGATTACACGGCGCGATTTCCTGCGCCGGACCGGCGTGGCGTTCGCGGGCGTTTCCGTGCTACCGCGTCACATCCTGGGTGGTGCGATGTTCACCGCCCCCAGCGAGGAACTGACCCGCGCCGTCGTCGGCGTAGGCGGCATGGGACGCGGACACCTCCGGTATCCGGGCGCGCGCCTGCTCGCGGTCTGCAACGTGGACCAAGGCCATCTCAACCAGGCCTTGGGCATGGTCGATAAGGAAGTCAAAGGCTACAAGGACTTCCGGGAAGTGCTTGACCGTGACGATATCGACATCGTACACGTTCCTACCCCGCCCCATTGGCATGCCCTGATTTCGATTGCCGCCGCCGAGGCGGGCAAGGATGTATGGTGCGAAAAGCCCATGAGCCGCACCATCGGCGAGGGCAAGAAGGTGGTCGAAGCCGTGCAACGGAACGGCCGCATCTTCCGCCTCAACACGTGGTTCCGGTTCCAGTCGGGCTTCTACGGATTCGGCACCACAGTCGCGCCCATCAAGAAGCTGGTCGACAGTGGCATGCTGGGATGGCCGCTGAAGGTGACGGTCGGCGGCACGACGGGCTTCAACTGGAAATTCAACTGGAGTGGCAAGCCCAACCTCAGACCCGAGCCCGTGCCGGATGGCCTGGATTACGACATGTGGCTTGGGCCGGCGCCCTACAAACCCTACAACCCCCACCGCGTGCATGCCACGTTCCGTGGCTATTGGGACTACGACGGCGGCGGTCTGGGCGACATGGGCCAGCATTACCTGGACCCGGTGCAGTACTTCCTGGGCAAAGACAACACGAGCCCCGTCAAGGTCGAAGTCGACGCGCCTCAACAGCATCCCGACGCGGTCAGTTCCTGGCGCAAAATCCGCCTCATCTACGAGGACGGCTGCGAGATTATCCTCGACGGCGAAGGCAAGGACCATAGCGCGCCGTACATCGAGGGTCCCGACGGCAAGCTGTTCCGCGGGTTCAAGTCTGACATTCCGGACATCCAGAAGAAGCTGGCCCAGTTCCCGGACCCGGAACCCCAGGTGACGGATTTCCACGAGGCGGTCCGGAGCCGGACCAAGTTCGCGCTGAACGAAGAAAACGGGCACCGGTCGTGTACCCTGATTAACCTCGGAAAAATCGCGGTGCGATTGGGCCGGGACCTCCGATTCGACCCGGTCAAGCAGGTGTTTGTCGGCGACGAAGGCGCAAACCGGTTGATCGATCAGCCTATGCGCGGGCCGTGGCATCTGTAGTCCATGAAGGTGGACCACCTTGGACAGGAACATGCGGCTGAAGCCGCTTGATGTAGAGGAAAACACCATGAAACGTCACAATCTCAAAGCAGCGCTTCGAGCCGTCGTCGCGCTCGGCATGACGGTCGCCCTGGCGTCGTGTGCGGCACTTGGTGCTAAGGACCAAGTCACACGCCCCGCCGATGAACTCCTGGCGGCCATGCCCGCTCAGTCCACGACGGACGGCGCGGCGGCATTCGACGAGATGCTTCGGATGGGGCCTGCGGGCCTGGCCGACATATGCAACCGCTTGGTGCCGCCGGGCACGGGCGACGACACCCAAGCGCGGAACGCCCTTAGCGGTCTCGCCAAGCATGTGTCGCAGAACGGAATAGAGTCGCAACGCCGGCTCTTGGCCGACGTCGTGATGAAGGCGCTGGACGCGTCGTCGAACGATGAAGTGAAGGCCTTTCTCATTCGGCAGTTGCAGGTCATTGGTAAGGACGAGTGCATTGCGCCGCTTAGCGCGTACCTGGGCGATGTCCGTCTATCCGAACCCGCCACGCAGGCCCTGCTCGCCATCGGGTCGAAGTCGGCTGCCGAAGCGATCGCCGCGGCCCTGCCCGCTCCGACGGACGCGCAACGCGTGACCATCGTGAAAGCACTTGGGGAGCTTCGCTACGCCGATGCCCTGGACCAACTACTTGAGTACGCAGCGTCGAACAACACCATGCTGCGCCGCACAGCCCTGTTCGCAGTCGCCAATATCGGCGACGCGAAAGCAACGGACGTGATCGCCAAGGCCACGAAGGCCGAAGGGAGCTACGAACAATCGGTGGCCACGTCGGCCTATGTGCTGTTCGCGCAACGGCTCGCCGAATCGGGCCAGAAGAAGCAGTGCCGCGCCATCTGCGACGAGTTGATTGCCAACCGCGCGGAAGAGCCCCAAGTCTACGCGGCCGCATTGACGACGCTTGTCGACGCGTTTGGCAAAGGCGCGCTGGACGACCTGCTTGCGGCGATGGACACGCCCTGCAACGAAGTGCGTGGCCATGCGCTCCTACAAGCGCCGCGGATAGAGGGCAAGGTCGCGACGAATGCCTGGGTAGACTGCCTCGACAAGGCCGCGCCCAAGGTGAAAACCGACATCATCCGCATGCTGGGCGACCGTGGAGATAGGTCAGCACTGCCCGCGCTGCTTGCAGCCCTGAAGTCCGACAACGCGGCCGTCCGCTCGGCGGCCATTAACGCATCTGCCAAGTTGGGCGGTGAAGACGCCGTCCCGGCGCTACTCGACCTGCTGACGTTGACTGAAGACGAGGCGGTCATCAAGACGACGAAGGCCGCTATCCTACGCATCGGTGGTGACACCGTGATGCCTAACATCGCGGCAGCTCTTCCGAAAGTCACCGCGCCTGCGCGCAAAGCCCTGCTCGAGATTCTCGCGGCGCGCTACGCCACCGGTGAGGCAGAAGCCGTGTTCTCGTGCGCGACTGACCCCGACGAGGCCGTCCGCGTCGCCGCGCTCAAGGCACTACCGAACGTGGCCGACCCGAAGGACCTGCCCCGCGTGGTGGACCTGGCTATCGCCGCGAAATCGGACGGCGAACGCGGCCAGGCCGAGAAGGCCGTGGTCGCACTCGCGAACCAGCTTCCCGATGACGCCAACCGGGCCGCACCGGTACTGGCGAAGCTTGATGGCGTTGCCGGTGCCTCCCGCGCATCGCTCTTGAAGACGCTGTCGGGCATCGGCGGCGCGGACGCGTTGGCGGCCGTGGTAGCGGACACCAAGTCCGGCGACGCTGTGGTGAAAGACGCAGCGATTCGTTCGTTGGCCAATTGGCCGACGGCGCATGCCGCGCCCGAACTTCTGGCCATCTCACAAGGCGACGGCGAGGTCATTCACCAAGTCCTTTCGCTGCAGGGCTACATCCGCTTGGCGGGTGCTGCCGACTTCGACGCGACCCAGAAGCAGTGGATGTACCAGCACGCGCTTCAGGCCGCGAAACGGCCCGAAGAGAAGAAGGCGGCCTTGGCCGGATTGTCCGAAATCCGCACCGTGGACGCTCTGGAAGTCGTCGGCCGGTACCTGGACGACGCGGAGCTGAAGGCGGAAGCAGCCTTGGCTGCGGTGAAGATCGCGTGCCCGCGTGACGATAAGGACAAGGGACTGCTCGACCCGGGCGCGGTGCCCGTGCTTGAACGGGTCGCGGCTTCGGCGGAAGACGAGAACCTGCGCAAGAAGGCTGCCGCACACCTTCCCAAGGCAGCGGCCGCTGTTGAGGAAGGCTTCGTGACCCTGTTCAACGGCAAGGATCTGACCGGCTGGGTAGGCGACACGAAGGGCTACATTGCCGAGAACGGCGAACTCGTGTGCAAACCGGGCGGCAACCTGTATACGGCCAAGGAATACGGCGACTTTGTCTTCCGGTTCGAGTTCAAGTTCACGCCGGGCGCCAACAACGGGTTGTGCGTGCGCGGTCCCATTGGCGGCGGCGCGTACAACGGCATGGAACTCCAGATTCTGGAGAACACGGCCGAGAAATACGCCAAGCTGCAACCCTACCAGTACCATGGCTCCATCTACGGGATCGTTGCCGCGAAGCGGGGGCATCTGAAGCCGGTGGGTGAGTGGAACAGACAAGAAGTCATTGCCAAAGGCCGACAGATCACGGTGAAACTGAACGGTACGGTCATCGTGGACGCCGATCTGGACGAAGCCAGCACCCCGAAGACCGCGGACGGCAAGGAGCACAAGGGCCTTGACCGCGCCAAGGGGCACCTTGGGTTCCTCGGCCACGGGGACCTGCTCTGGTTCCGCAACATCCGAATCAAGGAACTGGACTAACAGTCCAGTCCTGACGACTGAATGAAACACGCCCGGGACGCCACGTCGGCGTCCCGGGCGTTTCGTGTTTGTATTCGCCAGCTATTCGGTCGTGTTCCGAAGACTGGCCACATGGAACCGGTGTACGGGCAGCGGCATTTCGGAATCAGCCCCTCTCATGCTCTTCCAGACGATTTCGTTGAGTGCGAACATGGGTGCGCGGTCGTACGTCGACAGGTCCATTTCCAGAGATTCCTGGGCACCCCACGCCGTCTTCTGGTTCAGTTCCATGATGTCCACCTTGGGCTCCACGCACGTGTAGGGAGTTACATCCGGTGTGTCCCCCAGCGCCGCGTACATCGGCAGGGCGGCGGCATCGAACTGACTCATGGGCGGCAACCCCAGCAGGAGTTCCATGGTGCGCAACATGGAACAGGTGGTGTAGAAGGTGCTGTCGACCGTGCCGCGGTGGGAGTACGGGCTGACCACGAGGCCCACGGTACGTCGTGCATCGACGTGGTCGGGCCCATCCTGGGCATCGTCCTCGATCACGAACACGGCCGTCTCAGGCCAGTAGTTGCTATGGCTCACCCGGTCCACGATCATGCCCAGAGCGTAATCGTTACTCGCCACGCAGGCGCCCGGCGTTGGTTTGCCGGGAGTCCCACCGTGCGTATGATCTTCCGGCAGGGCCAGAACGATGAATCGTGGCAACCGTCTGTTCGCATCGGGATGGTCGAAGTGTTTGTCGTATTCGTCGAACTCCTTGATGAACTCAGCCGCGTTTTCGAAATCCCGTGCGCCCCAAGAGAGGTAATTGGGCGCAACATGACCGTGAAGGGCGCCCAACCGGTCGTCTTTCGGTACCATCGAACCACCGTCGCTCTGTCGCCGCGCGAATTCGCCATAACTCCGATAGGTAATCCCTTTGCGCTCACACTGGTCCCAGATGTAGCCGGATGACGGGACAATCGCCAACGAAGGCGGCGCTGCACTCTTGCCGCCGTAGGATGCGGGCCAGTACTTCTCGATGAAGTCCGTGGCGTACGCCGCGTTCGACCACTGGTGGCCGTCCCAACTCACTTCCGCATCGCAATAGAGGTTGTCGAAGAGCACGTATTCCTCAGCCAAGGCGTGGTGATTTGGTGTGATGTCGCGACCGAACAGGCAGAGACGCGGATCGCCGTTCCCTTGAGGGAGATCGCCGAACACCTGGTCGTAGGTTCGGTTCTCTTTCAGGATGTAGATCACGTGCTTGATAGGCGACTCCCCTCCCACCTTCGACGGAACCGCCGAAGGCGTGGGGCTCGCCGGCGCCTGGGCCAGAAGCTCGTCGTTGTAGGGGCAGTTGGCATACGCTTGCCGCGTGAGAGCGCGAAGTTTGCGCCGGTTTCTGGGGATATCCACGATGTTGATGCTGCCCTTCATCAGGCTCTTGACCGTGCCGCGCCCTTCTTCCCCTTTGGGCAATCTGCTGTGCGGTCCCCGGATATTCGAGTAGGACCCACTCCCCTTTGCATTACCGATGTACAGTTTCTTGTCATTGGCCGAGACAGCCACGGCCGACGGATACCATCCTGCTGGGATAAATCCGAGCGCCGAGGATTCGTCTTCGTCCTCCACTTCGATGACGCAGACATTGTTGTTGTCCGCGTTCGCGACATACAACGTCTCTTGATCCTCGTCAAGGGCGAGGGCGTTGGGTGTAGACCCCTCTGGCGCGGCTTGGTGCATGGACGTCACAATCGTCTGAACGGCCCGGTTCTTCTTGGTATCAATGACTACGACCGTGTTGTCATTGGAGCAACAAACGAACAACCGTCCATCTCGCGCCAGAACCATGTCGTTCGGGTTGTCGCCGACCGCGATCGTTGCGACCGCAGTCTCCGACTCCGTATCAATCACGCTCACCGAATCGCTTCCCCAGTTCGAGCAATACAAGGTCGCGCCGTCCGGCGAAATCGCCAGAGCATACGGCTCCTGTTCCGCGGCAATCCGGTTAACCGGAGTCCCTGTGGAGAGAGCAAACACGGTGACCGTGTTCGACGTTCGGTTGGCGGCGTACAGGAGCGGCTTCTTGGGATGATGCGCAAGACCGGCCCAGAAGATCCGGTTCGGGGCCGCCTCTTCATCGGTCATGGTTGAGAGAGGCTCGTCAGTCAACCGGCCGTTCTCATACCCGAACGCGTAGATGGGAGCCCGAATGCCCTTCTTAGACTTGTTGTTTGCTCCGGACACGTACAGGCGGGCGCCGTCAGGGCTCCACGCGAGCCCATACCATGCCGTAGGCAGCGGGATTCGCTGCACGTCCTCGTCTGTCTTCGTGTCGATAACGACCAAACCGTGGGGGTTGTAACCGCCATGTACGGCAACAACGGATCGCCCGTCGGGTGCGGGCGTCATCTGAAGAAGGAGGTCTTCGGTCGCGATGGTCTTGCCGACGGGAGTGATTCGCCAGCCGTTCGGGAGAAGGTACCCGTCCTCCACGGGACCAGGCCACGCCGACGCATCCACCTGGGCGTCCGAAGTCAACGGCAGACAGACCAACGCCATTACCCACAACCATCCTGTCCGTTTCATGAGAACAACACCTCCCGTTTATTGCGCGTCAGCTCCCACCGCCGACGATAGGTTCAGCCCTATTTCCGTGCCTCGTGACCTTTCTTGCCACTGTGCCCATAGTCATCCGAATCCAGGAACTCCTGGTTGTCCAGCGGAACGAACTCGTTCAACTGCTCCCACTTGAACTCGCGATCATAGGGGTCGAAGGCCTTCTGAGGATCGAAGATCTCCTCGTTCACGGGCAGAGCACTGTAAGGTTCTGCATTCTCGGGGTTGACCGTGAACATATCGGCCAAGTCCGTCGAGAAGGCGTCGTATTGATTCAATGGTGGAAGCCCATGCATCAGAAACGCCGACTTCAGGATGCTTCCGAAGCTCGCATGGGTGTGGGACACGTAATCCTTCCGCGCATAAGGGCTGATCACCATGCAGATCGAGCGGTGCGCGTCCACGGTGTCGCGGTATCCCTGGGCATCATCTTCGGTCACGAAGATAACCGTCTCCTCCCACCAGGGACTGTGGCTCATCAATTCGACCAGTCGTCCGAGGGCCAAGTCGTTATCGCTCATGTACGATCCCCAGAAGGGATACCCGTCGTCGGGGCGCTCGCCTGCCCCATGGTCGTTGGGCAACATAATGGTGATCACGTCGGGGAAGGGCTCTTTGCCCGAGACCCATTTCTCCCGCATCTCTTCCTCGAACATGTCCATACGGAACTGGTCTGGAATGTTCGTGTTGTAGGTGGCGAATTTCCGAGAGGTGTTGTCGAACAGCGGCTTGGGCATGGGATAGTTGATGGTCAACCGGATACCCGTGTGCTTGAACTCCTGTTCTTCCTTCTGCGGTTTGAACTCAAACCCCAACCCGAAATTGAAGAAACTCGTTCCGTTTCGTTCGAAATGCTCCCAAATCGACCCGGCCTCGTTGTAATCTTCGGGGTAGATGGCCCCGGAGGACCCGATGAAGGCATGGTTGCCAGGGCCGTCGCCTCGGGACGATTGACCGATGCGCGCTTCCATGAATTCGTTCGGATAGGTGCCCACCAGCCAGCGGTGGCCGTCCACGCTGTGGTCCGAGTCGCAGTAGAAGTTGTCGTTCACGGCGAACCGTTTCGCGAGGGCGATGTGGTTCGGCATGAGCACCACATCCTTCACCGTCCGCGTGCCGTCCTTGTTGGTCACGTCGATGGGCCGCCCCAACCGGCACAGTTCGGCATCGCCGCGGCCCTTCGGCAGAATGCCGAAGACCTCGTCGTAGGTACGGTTCTCTTTGGTCACGTAGATGACGTGTTTGATGGGGCTTTCCCAGGCACCGGGACTGGCCGGCACGGGGTGTCCCTCAGCCCGCGCGTCGGCACGGACATCGTAGAACTCGACATTGTTCGCCACGACGCGTGCCGTGAGCGCATCCAGTTCGGCTTGCGTCTCGGGCAACGGAATCACGTTCACATACCCGCGCATGAGGCCGCCGATCCCCGTGGGATCCCCTTCTTTGTGACCAGGACCTGCGTTGGGACCCGAGCCAATGCCTTTCGCGCACGCCACGTAGAGCTTCGTGCCATCGGGCGACACGGCCAGCTTGCTGGGAAACCACGCCGTCGGGATATGGCCCAGCACCGCATGATCGCTCAAGCGGACTACGCCGATGGCGTTCACGCCCGCTTCGGCCACGTACAGGGTCTCCTGGTCGGGCGATACGGCCAAGCCGAAGGGAATCATGCCGCGCAGCTTCTCGGCACGCGGGTCGAGGATAAGGTCGATGTCTTCCTGCCGCTTCCCGGACCGCGCATGGATCACCGTGATGCTGTCGTTGCTGCCGTTCGACACGTATACCCGCTTGCCCACGACCACCATTGAGTTGGGACTGCTGCCGCCGACGGCCGGAAAATCCTCCAGTTGCTCGCCGACCAGATGGCCCGACTTCGTGCGCTCGTCGACCTTGGCCTTGCCGTTTCGCCCCAGTTTCACACTCCAGACCGACATGCCCTGAATGTCGTTCATGTCGCCCAGGCCTGGAACGGTCACGCCGTCGACGACGAGTCCTTCTTCCGCCTCCTGCGAAGGAACGCCGTAGGGCGGGAAGGCCAAGCGCGCGTGGCGTCCTTCCTCGTCGCGGAAGAAGTCGTACTCGAACATGCCCACATTGGCTACGTAGGCGCGATCTTCACGCGGGGCCAGAGCGATGCCGAAGGGATACCGGCCCACGGCAACCGAATTGACCACCTGCCGCGCGGCCACATCGATGACCAACATGCGGAAATTCGACTGATCGACGGCGTAGATGGTCTTTCCGTCCTCCGTCAACCGGAGGTCGCCGATGTAGCCGAAACGCCAACACTCGTCGTCGGCTTCGTGGGCACAGTCGATCCGGTACAACTTCTCACGGGTTGCCAGGTCGAAGGCAGACACGCTCCAGTCCAGGCCACCGGCCACGTACAGCGTTTGGTTGTCCGGCGCAATGGCAAGTCCCATGAAGGCGGCATCCAAGACCCCTTCCTCGGCGCTGCCTTCTTCCGGGATGTGATGGACCTTAGGGGAAGCAGGGTCTTCCATGTCGAGGATGGTCAACTGAGGTCCTTCGCTGCTGACGGTCACGACCCACCGACCGTCGCTGCTCATGGCGAGACCGTAGGGGTGCGGCTTCACGCGGAACATCTTCCCCATCGGCGTGATCAGCCGGCCGTTGGGAAGGATCGTGGTGCCGCTTGCGTCCAGTTCCACGTACCTTCGTCCGGCAGGAGCGTGCATCAGGTCATCCGCTTGCACAGCATGCATGGCGGCGATGGCCAACGCGAGAATTGGAAGCACAATCGAGGCGGGCTCACATCTTCTCTTCATGGGAGAGGTCCTCATTCTGAAACTCCTGCGCGGTTTCATACCGTACTCTGCCAGCATCCATGCCAGGTTAGCAAGAACACGGCATTCAGTTGCACCCGCTTCCGAAGCACGCTATCATCGCACAAAACGGCGGAATGGCTGGGATGCTCGGAACGTTTGGACATCCAGTCAACATCCATGCGGCCAAACCGATTCCGCGTGCCACCATCGGGAGGATTCCATGCGAAACACCCTTGCAGGATTTACATGCCTCGTTGTCTTTGCCGGATGTGTCTCCATGTTGCACCCCGCCGGGTTGGACAGAGCCTTACAACGTGGCCCTCAGGACTTTCTCGACCAAGCCGTCGTTGGGCCTCAGAAGGACGGCACCTATGTGGTGCCCACGTCCCAGGTGGTGGCGCCGGCCGGCGAGACCATCCTGTTCCCAGGCCGCCCGGTAGGGATCGCGATTCATCCGAAGCTCGACCTCATCGCCCTGAAGAACAAGGCTGACGTGGTCTTCCTCAGCACGTCCGAACGCAAGATTATCCAGACGCTAGCATTGCCCAAACAGGGCAACAGCCATTGCGGCATCCAATGGACCGGCGACGGGACAACGCTGTGGACCACGTCCGCTGAGGACTTCCTATACGGTGCGGCACGAAATGACGATGGTGCCTATGAATGGAAGTATACGGTGAAGTTGCCGGGCCCGAAGGGCAAGGACAATCCTGCCCCGGGCGGGTTCGCGCTGGACGAATCCAAGGGCATCGCCTATGTAACCTTGAGCCGCAACAACACGGTGGCAGTCGTTGACCTGGCCAAGAACGAAGTGACCGCTGAAATCCCCGTGGGCATCGCGCCCTACGATGTACGCCTGGTGGGTGACAAAGCGTATGTCACGAACTGGGGCGGCAGACAGCCGCGGGAGGGCGACCTGACGGGGCCGACGTCGGGCAGCCGGGCCGTCATCGACGAACGGGGCATCGCCTCCACCGGAACGGTGTCGGTCATCGACCTCAACGCGAAAGCCGTTACAAAGGAGATCGCCGTCGACCTGCATCCCTGCGGTATGGCGCTCTCGCCCGACCAAGCGATTCTGTATGTTGCGAACGCGAACAGCGACACCATCTCGCTCATCAACACACGCTCGGATGCGGTAACGGACCGGTGGGTGGCCAAACCCATGCGCACCCTCCCCTTCGGCAGCGCGCCGAATGCGCTTGAGTTGTCGCCGGACGGTGCTACCTTGTACGTGGCCCTCGGTGGCAACAACTGCATCGCGGTCATGGACGCGGCGGACGGTTCGCTGAAGGGTCTCATTCCCACGGGCTGGTACCCCGGCGACGTGCGGCTCACCGACGATGGCCTCCTGTGCATTGCCAACACCAAGGGCGTCGGGAGCCTGCATCCGGATACGATGGTCGAGCGTAAGGAAGAGGCCTACGGGAAAGATTGGTACGGTCACAACACCCACGATCATATGGGGTCGGTCACGCTGGTTGATGTACCCGACAAGGCACAGCTTGCCGACCTAACCTACCAGAGTGCATGCGACATGCGTCTGCCCACCATGCATCAGGTGATGAATCTCGAACCGGCAGAGAAGCGCGCCGTGCCGGTGCCGACGCGTCCGGGCGAGGTGTCGCGGTTCAAGCACGTGGTGTACATCATTAAGGAGAACCGCACCTACGACCAGGTGTTCGGCGATATGCCTCAGGGCAAAGGCGATCCCGGTTTGTGCCAATTCGGGAAAGACGTGACGCCGAATCACCATGCCATGGCCGAAGAGTTCGTGCTGCTGGACAACTTCTACTGCAACGGTGTCCTCAGCGCCGACGGCCATCAATGGACCGACGAAGGCTACGTGACCGACTACATCGAGAAGGCCTTCGGCGGGTTCCCGCGCAGCTATCCCTACGAAGGCGATGACGCGTTGGCCTACGCGTCGTCGGGCTTCATCTGGGACCACGTGCTTGCCAAGGGCCTGACCTTCCGCAACTACGGCGAAATGGTGAAAGCGGTCATCAAACCGGGCGATGCGACGTGGGCCGACATCTACAAGGATTATCTCGACGGAACGCGCACCGTCGAAATCACGGCGCGTACCGAGGTGAAGGGGTTGGAGCCGTACCTCTGCCCCACGTTCGTCGGATTCCCCGGCAAGGTGCAGGACGTGTATCGCGCCGAACAGTTTCTCAAGGAATTCCGGCAGTGTGAAGAAACGGGCGAGTGGTACAACTTCACCATCATGTTGCTACCCAACGACCACACCGTCGGCACGCGCGAAGGCTATCCCACGCCTCGCGCCACGGTGGCCGACAACGACCTGGCCTTGGGCCGCATCGTCGACGCCATCAGCCACAGCAAGTTCTGGCCCGAAACGGTCATCTTTGTGGTGGAAGACGACCCGCAGGCAGGCCTGGACCACATCGACGGACACCGCACCGTGGCCCTGTGCGTCAGCCCCTACACGCGTCGCGGCTACGTGGACAGCACCCACTACACGCAAACGGGCATGATACGTACCATGGAGCTGATCATGGGCTTGGAGCCCCTGAACCAACTCACCATGGCGGCCACGCCCATGACGGCATCGTTCAAGGAAGTGCCGGACCTCACGCCCTACAAACACCGCGAGAACATCATCCCCTTGGATGAAATGAATGCGAAAGTGGCGTCGCTCACGGGCTTGGCACGGCACTACGCTGAGAAATCGATGGAGATGCCGCTCGACGATATCGACCAGGCCGACGAAGACCTGTTCAACCGCGTCATCTGGCATTCGGTAAAGGGCTACGATGTACCGTATCCGAAGTTGGCGCGGCGGCCGCATCTTGAACTGGACGATGACGAGTAGGAAGGGAAGTACATGTCGAAGGGACGAGGATTCACGCTGATCGAGTTGTTGGTGGTCATCGCCATCATTGGCATATTGGCGGCAATTCTGTTGCCGGCCTTGGCGCGCGCACGCGAGGCGGCCCGCCGCGCGGCATGCCAGAACAACCTCAAGCAACTGGGGCTGTCGTTGCACATGTATGCCAATGAAGCCAACGGGAAGTTCCCGCAACGCCAGATCACGCGGCACGACGGGTCGCTCAGTCCCGAGATGATGTTCAACGGACCGGCCATGATTCCCGAGTACATCAATGACTATAACGTCATCTGGTGTCCCTCGTGGGGTGCGAATCCGGACCCCGTTTCCCGCTATGACGGCGGCAAGGGCAACGGTGACGGCGTCATCACGCCCTACGAGATCGGCCAGGAACCCTACCACTACACAGGCTGGCTCATCCTCGACGATATCAACATCCTCGGGCCCCTCGTGGGCACGCAAGGATCGGGCATCAACGGGCGTCACGAGGAACCGGCCTATCTCAACACGCCGTGGGGTGAACTGGCCCAGGCCAATGTCGCCACCAACGGCGCGGCCAGCGATGAGGATTTCACCGTCTCCGCTACGTACGCGGGCACCCAGGTACGCGGCGGGGACACCATCTACCGGCTGCGCGAAGGCATCGAACGGTTCCTCATCAGCGACATCAACAACCCGGCCGCGACCGCCATGGCCACCAGCGGAATTCCCATGATGTGGGACCACGCGTCCACAAAGGTCATCGACTTCTCACACGTGCCCGGCGGCGGCAACGTGCTCTACATGGACGGCCACGTCGAGTTCCTCCGCTACCCCGCCGACCGGTTCCCCTTCACCGAAGACAGCGCACGTACGCTGGGGCGATACGGGAAACCGTTTGACGGGTTCTAACGGTGCAGCGCCTACGGATTTCGGGCAGCGGACGACAGGCTACAGTGCCGCGACCGAAGAGGAGGGGAGCATGCCATCTGGAAACGGAAGCGAAGACGCCGGGACCGATCCCAGCGAGCGTAGCGAGACGGGTCTGTCTCTGGCCTCTTCGCGGGCTGCGCGCCACGTCCGTAGCCGAATCGGCACCAACGCTACGATGACTTGTCCTGCGTCGAAGCCGCCACCGCTCCTTCAAGCCCCTCAACCACACACCTCCCCCGCAGATGCTCAACGATGAACCCACGCGCCGGGTGCCCCATCTCCTCCAGTACCCGAATCACCCGTTCGCGGTCATACTCCACCCGCCGAAACTCGACGCGGTACCCATCTTCCCCAGCCTCGACAACCGCATAGCCCGCCCGCATATCACGACCCACCGGGTTGCTCACGCTGCCGGGGTTCACCACTCGACACCCGTATACCGCCACATCCAACGGACAATGCGTATGCCCCACGCAGACCAACTCGGCGTCGCAACCAGCCACCAGTGGACCGATCTCATCCTCACCCATATCCGGCCAGATACCCTCGAAATCGCCGCCCACAGGCGACCCGTGCATGCATAACGCACGCGTCCCGTCCGGCAATTCGCACCGCAACTCCGCCGGAAGCGACGCCAACCAATCCAGGTGTCCCGCCGCCGTCACCGCGCCCTGGGTCCAGGAGAAACTGCCATGCACGCTCAGCAGTGTCGGCAGCAACGACGGGTCCGTCTCAACATCCTCCACCGTCGGCGGCGGACGGTCTCCCGTACACACATACCGGTCCGTGTTGCCCGAAATGCACCGCACATCGTCTCGCCCGCGCAGCCAATCCAACACCGCGACCGGCGCATGCCCGATCGCCGCCGCGTCCCCCAGCACCCAATACTCGTCCACCCCGCCGCGATCCTCGACGTCCGCGATCACCGCCTCCAGCGCAACATCGTTCCCATGGACATCCGCCAGCACAGCAATCCGCACCGGTCTGGGCATTTCACACTCCCAATCCTTCAGACCAACCCGCCCCAGATGTCGAGTCTACCACGACAACTCACATCCGAGTTCTCCTTTTCTCCCTATCAGTGTCATCCGTGCCATCAGTGGCCATCTCCCCTGCTCTTTCTTGCCGCGAATCACACCGATGACTCGGAGCAGTTCCTCCAGATACGTACGCGCCAATGGCCTACCCGTCTGGTATACTTCGCGGCGACGACCTACGAACGAGCTTCACTGCGGGAGCCGCGGATAGCGCCTCGCGGACCGTCGTGAATCGGGGAGAGCACATCCCGTGGAATGGCACCACCACCAAGACAACCAACGATCCCCTCTCGCCAGGTATTGGGGAGGGCTCGTGTTTACCGCGATCATCGCCGCCAGTGTGTGCGGCATGCTGGCTGCCGGGTATTTCCGTGTCCCCGGCGTCATGGGAAGACTCCGCCTGGTAGCGTCCACCAGCTTCGTGCTTGTGGCCGTGGCAGGCGGGGCACACCGCACGGGGTACGGCCGTCTGGTGCTAGGCGCCTTGGTGGGCTGTTGGTTTGGCGACTACCTGCTCGACCGGGGAGCATTCGCCCCCGGCGTAATCGCCTTTCTCACTGGACATGTGCTTTTCATTGCCGCGTTCGTTGTTCGCGGCATCTCGTTCAAGAAGTGGGCCATTGCCACGGCGATTGTGCTTCTACCGGAAAGCACAGGCATCTATCTGTGGTTCTTCGCCCATATCCCCCCGGAACATCGGCTGGTCGTGCTTGCCTATGTCGCCGTTATCACGATCATGGTGGCCTTGGCGTGGGGAACCCACGGAGCCCGGCGCAACGCCCTCATCCCCGCCGGGGCCGTCCTGTTCTACCTATCCGACATCCTCGTCGGCGTCCAGGCCTTCTTCGACGTGAGTCGCGTTGCCTCCGCCGTCTGCGCCCCCCTCTACCACGCCGCCGTCGTCCTGCTGGCTCTCAGTGCCTATGATCGCGGCCGGCGCACCGAAGCGCTCCCCCGTGGGCGGTGAGAATTCTCCCTACAAGCTGTATGGCTTCCGCATCGGGCGGCTCACATACGAATTTGCCTCGTCGTCGTTGACGAACTGCTCTTTCTTCGGGTCCCACTGTAGCTTGCGGTTCACCCAACGCGCGATGTTGCCCAAGTGGCACACCGTCGCCGACCGGTGCCCGATCTCAACATCCGCGATGCACCGTTCCCGCGACCGGATGCAGTCGATCCAGTTGCCGAGATGATGCTTGCTCTTCTGCAGTTCAATCTTGGGATTCTTCAACGCTTCCTCACCCAACTCAGCCGGGTCAATGGCGTACTTGCCACGGTCGATGAGAATCCGCCCATTCTCGCCCTCGAACACGCCGCCACCGCGCGGCCCCTTCGCGTCCAACTTGATGATCGTCCCATTCGCGTACCGCATGTTCACTTCGCTCGACGGGCCCTTGTGGATGCCGTCCTTCTTCTCCGTCCCCGGCACCGGCCACACTTCCACAGGACCGCTCTCGTCCATGCCCATAGCCCACTGGATCATATCAAATCCATGCGCGCCCCAACCCGTCATCTCGCCGCCAGAATACGGGGTGAACGAGATCCATCCCGCCTCGTGACCGCGCACACGCGGCGCATACAACTCCGGATGATACGGACGCGGCTCCGTCTGACCGCACCACGCGTCCCAGTCCAACCCGTCAGGCACCTCCGCCGCAGGCAAATCGCAGTCCCAGGGACTCTCAAAATCCCCCGTGTGAATCACACTGATCTTGCCCAGGCACCCGCTCCGCACAAGCTGGCACCCGATCCGGCTCTTCTCCGACGACCGCTGCTGGCTACCCGTCTGGAAGACCCGCTCGTTCTTGCGCACCGCATTGACCAACGCGCGCCCTTCAGCAATGGTCAACGTCATCGGCTTCTCGCAATACACATCCTTGCCCGCTTCGCACGCATGCACGGAATGCAACGTATGCCAATGATCGGGACTCGCCACCACCACCGCGTCAATACTGTCATCGGCCAACAGATCCTGGTAATCCTGGTACTTCTTCCACGGCTTGTCGCCCGCGACATGGTCCATCCGCGGCTTGTTCACATCGCTGATAGCCACGATCTCCGCGTCGCCGGGCAATCCCATCAACTGCCGTGCCCGCCGTCCCACCGCGATGTAGCCCACCCGGACCTTGTCATTTGGGCTGACCCGGCCTGCCTTTCCCCGAGCGCATGCAGGCAGAATAAGCGGCCCCGTCACCGCGGCGGCGCCTGCCACTGCGGTCTGTTTCAAGAATCTACGACGCGATACGCGGCTCTTGGTCGACATCGTGCGGGTCTCCTGATTTCCATTTACTGCCACCGGACTTCGTCCCCGCATTATACACACAGCCCGACCTGTGCCTCCAACGGGCATTGATTTCACCAGCAAACAAAGGTACCTTCCAAGCCTGATCCGAAATCGGAAAAGCTCTCTTCTTACCCTCGCCCAACGGGAGAGGGCAGGGTGAGGGGTCTTAAGAACGGACTGAGGACACACGCATGCCGCAACCAGACAACCCGTTCGGCGCCATCGACTGGCTCGTCATCGCCGCCTACATGGGCGTCATGATACTCATCGGCCTCGCGGCGTCGCGCAAGCAGGAAGACGAGGAAACCTTCTTCCTCGGTGGCCGCCGCATGCCCACCTGGGCCGTGTCGCTCTCCGTCCTCGCCACCTCGCTCAGTGCCGCCACCTTCATCGGCGTCCCCCAAATCACCTTCACCGGCGACCTCACCTACCTCATCCTCAATCTGGGCGGACTCGTCGCCGCCTTCATCGTCGCCTACCTCTTCATACCGCCCATCTACCGCGCAGGCACCGTCACCGTCTACGGGTATCTCGGCCGTCGTTTCGGCCCATCCGCCGCCGTGGCCGCCAGCGGCATGTTCCTCCTGGGCCGCATGCTGGCCTCCGGCGCGCGCCTGTTCATCGCGGCCATCGCCTTTTCACTCATGCTCTACGGCGACACCTCCACCAACAGCCTCATCGCCGCCGTCGTCATCTTCGGCGTCGTCGGCACCGTCTACACCATGTTCGGCGGCATCAAAGCGGTCATCTGGACCGACGTCCTCCAAATCGTCGTGGTCGTATTCGCGGCCGTCCTCAGCATCACGCTCCTTATGAAGATGATCCCCATACCCTTGGGCGAGATCGTGGCCACCCTGCGCAATGCCGACGGCCAGGACAAACTGAAGCTCGTCGACACCACCTTCAGCCTCGGCCTGCCCTACACCATCTGGAGCGGCATCATCGCCGGCACCTTCGTCACCACCGCCGCCTACGGTGTCGACTACGACATGGCCCAGCGCATGTTCACCACCAAATCCCCCGCGCGCGGCGGCGCAGCCCTCATCGTATCCCAACTCCTCACCGTGCCCGTGGTGCTCCTGTTCATGGCCATTGGCCTGCTCCTCTCCATCTACTACGGCCGTCCCGACCTCATGGGCGACGCCGCGCCCCTCGAAATCATCGACGACACCAAGAAGGTCTATCCCCAGTTTCTCCTGTACCACCTGCCCGTCGGCTTGCGCGGTCTCTCCATGGCCGGTCTCATCGCCGCCGCCATGAGCAGTTTCGACTCCGCCATCAACGCCATGGCCGCCACCGCCGTGTCCGACATCTACATCCCCCTCTTTGGCCGACGCCATCCCGAAAGCGACCGACGCGCACTCCATGCACCCCGCGCCGCCGTCGTCCTCATGGGCGCGCTCCTCATCCTCTTCGCCATCGCCGCCGTCTTCATGCAGAGCAAAGGCAACGACACGCTCCTGAACTTCGCTCTCGGCGTCATGGCCTTCGCCCACGCGCCCCTGCTCGGCGTATTCGCCGTTGCCCTCTTCACCCGCCGCGGCAACGTCACCTCCGTCATGGCCGCCCTCGCCACCGGCGTCATCGCCGTCCTCCTCCTCCAACCCTACATGCTGCCCAAACTGACCGGCATCGCCATCGCCTGGCCCTGGTGGTGGGTGATCGTCAGTCCGCTCAGCTTCGTGGTGTGTTTGGTGGGAAAGGGCAGTACATCCAAGTCGGCTACAGAAGCCTATTGAGGTTCTCGGGCTTCTGACCAACGCCTCATCACAAGCAAGTCCGGTCAGACCAGAGTCTACAAGAACGCACCTTCTTACCCTCGCCCAACGGGAGAGGGCAGGGTGAGGGGTCTTCCTCCAACTTGCCATCCGCGCCCGCGCCCCCTACTATGTGTCCACAGCTTCGGGGTTTGCCGAAGCGAAAAGTCGGGTCTGTACCGAGCGAGACGTGGACTGTACCAGACTCTTTTCGCGTCATTGCCCAAGCACGCGTACCTGCATTTGGACGCCCGACGATAGAGGATCTCCCGCATGAGACTGTGCCCCCTCCCCCGTGCCATCGCCATTCTTTCCGGATTCTGCCTGTTGGTATCCGCCGCACTCACGGCCCACGCCGCCGATCAGCCCCAATGGGGCGAACCCCACACCCGCAACATGATCTCAGGGGAGACGGGCCTCCCGACAACCTTCGACCCTGCAACAGGCGCCAACATGAAATGGACCGCCTCTCTCGGCACCCAGGCCTTCGGCACGCCGACCATCGCGGCTGGCAAAATCTTCATCGGCGCGAACAACGTTCAGCCCCGCGACCCACGCCACCAGGGCGACCGAGGTGTGTTCCTCTGTCTCAACGAATCCGACGGTACCCTGGTATGGCAATCGGTGGTCCCTCGGATCTCCGACGACCGGTACAAGGACTGGCCGGAAGTCGCGCCGTCCTCACCGCCCACCGTCGAAGGCGACCGCGTATACACCCTCACCAATCGCTTCGAGGTCGTCTGCTTCGATATCAACGGATTGGCCAACGGCAACGACGGCCCCTTCACCGACGAAGGCCGCCACATGGTGCCCGCCGACCAACCGCCCATGGAGACTGGTCCACTCGACGCCGACATCATCTGGTTGCTCGACATGCCCGGCCAAGTCGGCACGTACCCCCACGACGGCTCCCACAGTTCCATTCTCATCGACGGCGATTATCTCTACGTCAATACCTGTAACGGCGTCGACAACACCCACGCCGTCATGCCCAAACCCGACGCGCCCAACCTCATCGTCATCGACAAGGCCACCGGCCGCCTCGTCGCCCAAGACGACCAATGCATCAGCCGCCGCGCCCAACATTCCAACTGGTCCTCGCCCGCCATGGGTACCATAAATGGCCGAAAACAGATCATTCTCGGCGGTGGCGACGGCATCGTCTACGCCTTCGACGCCATCAAGGAGGCCCCCGCCGACGGCTCGGTCGCAACCCTGAACCTCGTATGGAAGTTCGACTGCGATCCCACCGCGCCCAAGGAGAACATCGGTACCTATCTCCGCAATCTCCAGGAAAGCCCCAGTTGCATCAGCGGCATGCCCGTTCTCTACAAAGACCGCGTGTACGTCACCGTGGGCGGCGACATCTGGTGGGGCAAGAAATTTTCCTGGCTGAAATGCATCGACGCCACCAAGACCGGCGACATCACCGAAACCGGCCTCATCTGGTCCTACCCCCTCGAACGGCACACGTCGTCTACCCCCGCCATCGTGAACGGATTGGCCTTCGCCACCGACTGCCGCGGCCTGGTCCACTGCGTCGACGCCGAAACCGGTCAACCCTACTGGACCCACAGAATGCGCAAGGAAATGTGGGGATCCACCCTTGCCGCCGACGGCAGAATCTACGTCGGCTCCCGCGCAGGCGATTTCGCCGTCCTCAGAGCCGACAAGGAACTCCAGGTGCTACACACCGCCCAACTCGACAGCGCCATCTCCAGCACCCCCGTCGCCGCCAACGGCGTCCTCTACATCGCCACCCTCACCAAACTCTACGCCATCCACGAAGCGAAGTAGGCAGCAGCCCCCGCCAGCATCCCCGGTCCTCCGCCGTCCGATCTGTCCGATCCGACCGTTCCGTCCGATTCCCGCATCCCTCTTCTCCCACTGTGTGGGGTCCCCGATCCCGCTCCCTTCCCCGATCACGCCCAACGAAGCGTCCGGGTATGTAGTGCGCCATTCATGGCGTTCCTTTGCTGTGGCCGGTCTCTTACCGAGCCACATCCGCCCACCGAAGGTGTCCTCTTCATCCTTCCACTCCACGTTTATTCTCTCCGTCTTTGCTGAAAGCTGAAAGCCGATAGCCTGAAGCCCTCTTGTTGCCATTTCCGCCCCATTTCACGTACTCTGCAAACTATCAGCGCAGTCCCCAGGAGCCCAATCGCCATGACCTCTACACTGTTTCGACTTGCTTCAATCGCCCTGATTCTCTCCCTATTCACCCTCAACACGTCCGCCGCCCCCTTCGACGACTTCGTCACCGCCTCCTCCGTCCACAGTATTGAATACCCCCCCCATTGCGCCGTGGACGGCAGCGCCGAGACCCGCTGGGCAAGCACCCAGGCGAAAGGAGAAGCGTGGCTTCGGATCGACTTGGGGCGCAAGGTCAAGATTGGGGGCGTCCGCATCAACTGGGAACGCGCCTGCGCCACCGAGTACGAGGTTCAGGTGTCCACCGACGGCGAAAAGTGGCGCCGCCTCTACCGCGTGACCGACGGAAAGCCCGGCGTACGCGAGTTGACAGGGAACACCGGGAAAGGTCGATACATCCGCGTCCTCTGCCTGAAAGCCAACCAATACAACCTCTATTCCATCTGGGAAATCACGCTGCTTGATGAAGAAAGCGCACGCACACTCGGCGACAACGTGTCTGCTATTCACAAGGCACGCAAGGAAGAGGAACTCCGCCGTTCAGCCGGACTACGCCAGGCCTTGACGGACACCGGTACCGAAGAAATGGTCTACGCCACCCGCGCCATCCATCCGGACGGCCATTGGTACGCTAACATCAGCTACTACGCCGAAAGCCGCGAACGCAAGACCTACGTGAAAGGCACGGGCCTCTACCGGCTTCACGTCGAGTCAGCCGCCGTGACACCGCTCGTCGAAGATCCCGAAGGCACTATTCGCGATCCTGCCGTGGACTACGATGGCCACACCATCCTCTTTTCCTGGCGCAAGGGCGGCACCGACAACTTCCACCTTTACCGTATCGACGCCGACGGGACAGATCTCACCCAACTCACCTCCGGCGGCTACGACGACATTGAAGGCGCCTGGCTGCCCGGCGGCGGCATCATCTTCGTGTCCAGCCGATCCCGGCGTTGGGTCAACTGCTGGCTCACCCAGGTGGCCACCATCCACCGATGCGACCGCGACGGCGGCAACATCGAACCCCTTTCGGCCAATCTGGAACACGACAACACCCCCTGGCCCCTACCCGACGGACGCATCCTCTACATGCGCTGGGAGTATGTCGACCGAAGTCAGGTGGACTACCATCATCTGTGGACCATGAACCCAGACGGCACCGGCCAGATGATCTACTACGGCAACCTCCATCCCGGCGGCGTCTACATCGACGCCAAACCCATTCCCGGTACCAATGAAGTCCTCATGATCAACTCCCCCGGCCACGGCGCCAAAGAACACGCCGGCCATGTCGCCATCGTCACCCCCGAGAGCGGCCCCGACAACAGACGCTCCCTGCGCAACCTCACCGAAGGCGGTTTCCGCGACCCCTACCCCCTCTCCCGCGACACATTCCTCGCGGCGCGCGGCCGCGATTTGGTCATCATGGATCGCGAGGGCCTGACAGCCACTCTGCACCGCCTCGACGACGCCGACCGCGCCAGACAACTCCACGAGCCTCGTCCCCTGATTCCGCGCCAACGCGAACACGTCATCCCTCCGCGCGGCAACGACACCGAGTCCACCGGCCGCCTCATGCTGGCCGACGTACACATGGGCCGCAACATGACCGGCGTCGAGAAAGGCGACATTACGTCCCTGCTTGTCGTCGAATCCCTGCCCAAACCCATCAACTACACCGGCGGCATGGACCCCCTCACCTACGGCGGCTCATTCTCCCTCGAACGGGCCTTGGGCACTGTGCCCGTCGAGAAGGACGGATCGGCATTCATCGAAGTACCCGCCAACCGCTCCCTCTTCTTCGTGGCCATGGATGCCGACGGCAACAGCGTCAAACGCATGCAGAGCTTCTTCAGCGTCATGCCCGGCGAAACCACCAGTTGTGTGGGGTGTCACGAGCAACGAACCCGAAGCGTCACCAACCCCGGCCGCCAGCAATTGCTCGCTCTCTTGCGTCCGCCCAGCACAATTTCGCCGCTCGACGGCATGCCGGACGTGTTCGACTTTCCCCGCGACGTTCAGCCCATTCTCGACACGCACTGCGTGCCCTGCCACGACTACGTGCCCCACCCCGGCGCCAAGCATGGACCCCGGTCCGGTGGCATGGTGCTCACCGGCGACCACGGCCCCATGTTCTCACACAGCTACGTGACCCTCACCGTCCACAAGCAATTCGTCGACGGTCGCGACCAAGCCCGCAGCAACTACGCCCCCCGCACCATCGGCGCGGGCGCCAGCCCCATCATCCACAAGGTCACCAAGCGCCATCACGGCGTGGACCTCACCGCCCGCGAGATCGACACGTTGCGCTACTGGATCGAGACCGGCGCGCCCTATCCCGGCACCTACGGCGCCTTGGGCGGCGGCTCCATCGGCGGGTACCACGAAAACCAACTCGTCGAAACCGACGCGGCCTGGCCTGAGTCCAGGGCGGCATCGGCCGCAATACGGCAGCGCTGCGACACATGCCACAAGGATGCCATGCACCTACCCAAGACCCTGTGCGACGAGAACGGACTATCTTTCTGGCGGCCCGATTGGTCCAACCCACGTCTGCCGCGCACCCGCCACTTCATGTTCAACCTGTCCCGGCCCAAGTTGTCTATGATGCTCCTCGCCCCGCTGGCCAAGGAGGAAGGTGGGTATGGCCTCTGTCTCAAAGACGGCAAGCCCGTCTTCGCCGACGCCGCCGACCCCGACTACGCCAAAATCCTCGCCATGTGCGCTGCGGGCAAACGCCGTCTCAACGAGATCAAGCGCTTCGATATGCCGGGGTTCCAACCGCCCGGCCCCTACATCCGCGAAATGCAGCGCTACGCCGTGCTTCCCGACGATCTCGCCCCCGACACGCCCGTGGACCCCTACGCCTGCGACCAAGCCTATTGGAGTTCCTTCTATCCCGACGTCGCCCTCAAGCACCCCGCTTACGCCATGAGCCAACCGAACGCCAAGTAGGCCATCCTCTACAGCGGCTTCACAGGCACGCAGATCTCCACGATGTGCTTGCCCTCGGGATGATCCTTCGGATCGTTGAGGCACACCTCGAAACAGGGCCGATCATCCGGCTGGTAGCCGCTCTCGGGCAGCCATCCGCCGCACACGGCATCCCACGCCTGCTGATACTGGTCGACCGACAGTTCGAACTTGGCGACGGCATACAAACCTCCGGGCACCGCCATCTTGCCGACCTCGCCGTCCACCTCCGTGTCTGCCGGCACGGTGATGCACATGCTCGTACGCAGCTTGTCGTCGTCCGTCAGGTTCGGGTTGTCGTGGTACACGCTCAGGACCCGTGTTTCCGGGAACCGAAGCAGTCCACGCGGCCCAGCCCAACTGAACAGTTTCGTGAACATCCGCTCGAACACAGACGAATCCCCCTGATAGGCCCCAATGTGACGAACATACGCCACGTGGCACTCCTCAAGATCGCGCACCTCAACCTCTGCCGTCAGTCCCTTGGATTCCATCACTTCAATCCTCCATGTGGTTGCGTTCGTCTGAAGGCAACTGTACATGGAAGACCCGAACCGCGCTTCACGTATCCTGCGATTCGCTTTGCAGATCTTGCTGTGTTCAAGCGACCCACCCGACCGCCACGCGCTGGCACTCATTCCAAAGGCGCCCTTGAAGTCACGCGCAAAGGCCGCCGAACTCGAGAATCCGCAGGACAGCGCGATCTCGGTGATCGAATCGCGTGGATTGGTGAGAAGAAGATTCGCGGCCTTTTCAAGCCGCACCCGGCGAATGAACTGGTTCAGAGTCTCCCCCACCATCGCCTTGAAAATGCGGTGGAA
>JAAEQP010000512.1 GCA_024231375.1 bacterium
GGCACTGGGCGACCTGGCCGATGTGGTCGCCTGTCACTTGCCAGACGACGCGTTTGTCGGGCGTGACTTCGAAAACGTGGGCGCCCACCTTGTCGTCTGCGTCTCGCGCGTTCCAGTTGCAGACAATTGTGTTGCCGTTGCTCAGGCGGGAGAGGCCGGCGAACGTGCCGATGTGGATATCGGGGATATCGTGTGGGCGCACCTCCCAGACCACGCTGTTGTCGGGCGCATACTCCGTCACAGCGCCATCGGCGCTGATGAGGGTGTTTCCGTTCTCAAGCCGAAGCGCGGCCACCGGCGTCGGCCGACGCGGGAATTCCCGAATCACGTTGCCGTCGCGGTCGTATTCGCGCACGGCGCCCTCGGCCGTGAACGGCACGAGATACGTGCCCTCCGGCGTCTTGCGACACATGCGGAACTGGGCATGGGGCGTCTCCTCCGTGGTGGCGAGCTGCACTTCATGGACGATCTCGCCTTGCCGATTCACTTCGACAAGCCGGCACTCGCCGACGATGCCAATCATGACGTTGCCGTTGGGAAGCGGCTGGCAGTTGGGAATCTCGTTAGGCGGCTCGGTTCGATACTCCCACACCACTTGCTTGTCCCGCGTGACTTCGCGCACGGCGTGATAGGACGTGGTCAGGATGTTGCCGTTGTCCAGCATCCACACGTCCTGCGGATGGGGCACGGCGTATTCCCAGATGAGGTCGCCTTCACGGTTCATGATCGCCACGCGGTCATTGGCATGCTCCGAAAACAGCAGCGGAAACGGGCCATAGGTGTTCTCGTGCCAGAA
>JAAEQP010000513.1 GCA_024231375.1 bacterium
GAGGCGCTCGAACTGATCGACGTGGTCTACGAACCACTCCCGGTCGTGAGCAGTGCGGAACAGGCCCGCCAACCGGACGCCCCGCTGGTCCACGAGAGTCGGGATGACCGTAATCTATTAGAGCACATCAAGGTGCGCCACGGGGATGTGGAACAAGGCTTTGGCGAGGCGGACGTGATCGTCGAGCGCGAATATCGCACCCCAACCTACGAACACATGTTCATGGAACCCGAGTGCAGCACCGGCGTGCCCGCCGGTTACGACACCGAGCATCAAAAGCTGACCATCTACGTCGGCTCCCAAATCCCCTACGCCGACCGGGAGCAGACAGCAGCCGCGCTGAACCTGGCGTTAGAAGAGGTGCGGGTGATTGGCACGCTCATCGGCGGCGGCTTTGGCGGCAAAGAGGACATTGTGGGGCAGATCCACGCCGCCCTGTTGGCCCAGGCCACCGGCAGGCCGGTCAAAATCCTCTACGACCGGGCCGAATCATTGCGCGTACACCCCAAGCGACACGCCACCGTCATC
>JAAEQP010000514.1 GCA_024231375.1 bacterium
CCGATCGCGTCGAAAAGGGCGCGATGAACTCATGAGTCGGGAATTGCTCCCCGGCACTCTGAAAAAGGATAAGTACATTGATGCGGACAGTGCGATACATCGGGCTTGTTATGATTGCCGGGTTGCTTCTGGCCTGTCCCGCGCGCGCCGCCGATTGGCCCATGTGGCGCTGCGATGCAAGTCGCAGTGGCGGGACATCCGGGGAACTGCCGCCCGAACTGAACCTCCAGTGGACTCGCGAGTTGCCCAAACCCTTGCGCGCCTGGCCCAACGAACCACGCCTGCATTTCGATGCCTCCTACCACCCCGTCGTGATGGGGAAGCGCCTGTTCGTCGGGTCGCCCAACGATGGCAGTGTGACGGCTTACCACACGGAAACAGGTGAAGAGCAATGGCGTTTCTACACAGAAGGTCCCGTCCGTATTGCCCCGGCGGCATGGAAAGACCGTGTATTCGTGGGGTCCGACGACGGACACCTCTACTGCCTTGACGCGGCGACGGGCGCACTACAGTGGCGGTTTCGAGGTGCGCCTGCTGATCGTCCTGAACTGCATCACTTGGGCAACGCGCGGCTCACGCCTTACTGGCCCGTGCGCGGCGGCCCCGTTGTTGTGGACGGCACAGTCTATTTCGCGGCGGGCATCTGGCCGACGCTGGGGATTTTTCTGCACGCCCTGAACGCTGAGACGGGGGAGGTGGTGTGGACGAATAGCCGCCTCCACAACATCGGGAACGTCCGCATCGATCACAACGAGTACCACGACAGCGGCCTCTCGCCCCAGGGCCATTTGCTTGTACAGGGCGACCGCTTGCTCGTGCCCAACGGCCGCTCCATGCCTGCGGGTATCGACCGGCATACGGGCCGCCTGCTCTATTACGTGCAAGGGTACCGGCGGGGGCATTGGCGGGTAACCGCCCAAGAGAAGTACATATTCGTCGGTCCCGCGGCGGTCCTGAACATCGAGAACGGCCGGGAGTTGGGTAGCCGCTTCCACGAAGCGGAGAAGCCTCCGAGAGGCTTCGACAACAAGCAGCGCAACTTCTTCGAGGGTCCCTACTTCGATTACA
>JAAEQP010000515.1 GCA_024231375.1 bacterium
ACCAACCCTTGGGCCTCGAGCAGGGATACGGTGAAGGGCAGGTCCAACGTAATGCGCGGTTCCTTGGTCTTGGGCAGTCTCCACCGGCGTTCGATGTCGGGCACGCCAATCTCGGTAGCCTTGCGGGAGGGGTAGTATGCGGATGCAAGGGTCATCATAATCACCAGCACACACGCGCCGACCCCGGCCAGGGAACTGTAGTTGAGGTCCAAGGCGCTCAACATGGGCACATCCAACTCGTGGACGCACCACGAGACGGACTGGCCCAGCACGTAGCCAGCCATGGTTCCGAGAATCGCGAATACGCCGGCCTCGACGAGGAAGAGGCGTCCGATGTGGGACGGCGCGATGCCGAGTGCTGTGTAGGTGCCGATCTCGCCGGTCCGTTCGAACACCGACCCGAGCATGGTGTTGAACACGATGAGTCCCGCGATCAGCATCAGAACAATGAGGTTCCACAGGTCGGAGATGCCGGTGGCATCGCGGCTGCTCATGAGTGTGGGGACGCCATCTTTGTTAACGAAGAGGATGTAGTCGAGGCGGCGCACCAGGCTTCGAGCGAGGGGGTCCAGGTCATCGGGCGCCAAGGGCAACATGGCCAGCGAACGCACGTCACCGCCCAGGTTGCCCAGCATCCGTTCGGACACAATCGCCACATCCTTGAACGAATGGTGAATGTAGCGTTGGACTTCTTCTGGATCCGCCACCCCTTCTTCCTGGTACTTCTTCTCCATCTCGACGGGATCGAAGGGCGTTAACGGTTCGCCGTCGATGTCGACCATCTCGTTCATGCGGCCCCAGTCGAACACGCCCACCACATCGAACTCGCGTCCGAGTAGGTTAAGGCGCTTGCCGAGGAACCCGTCGGCGATGGTTGCCTTCTCGGCTTCGGTCAATCCGCCTTCCGACTCGGGCTCTTCGGATTCGTAGCCAGTGAGTTCCGCGGCCAGACTCACCGGCACGAGGATCTCATCAATGGGATCCTCGCCGGGCACTTCTTCGGACAACCAGCGGCTGTTGCCCAACAAACTCGACTTCACATCGGTGAGTCGCTGTTCCTGTGACGTGAGGCCGATAAGTGCGCGCAAGGTGCGAATGGTACTTCCCAACTGGATGTCGATGGACGACTGGTTCAGGGTGAGATGTCCGTAGTACCAACGACGCGGCGCCAGGACGCAGGTGTCTTCCAACTCGTTGCGCAATGAGGCGAAGGTTTCAAATGGGAAGGGCGCCCAGTTCTTGGTGCGCAGAAGAATGCCGTCGTAGGGCGTGGCGCCCTCGGAATAGTCGTATTGCTGGAGCCGGATCTGGGCGGTCACCGACGCGAACGACAGTACGGAGAACGTGAGAACCACGAGGGTGATGCTGGTCAGGATGGTGCGGGCCTTGCGCCTCCGCATATTGGCGATGCCCATTTCGAGGGCCAGCGCGAACCCGCTCACGGCTTGCACGCCCGATTCGTGTTCGCCCATCTGCTCGACTTTTTGGCGCGACACGAGCGTTTCGAGCTTGCCCATGACAATCGAAATGATGGCGGATGACAGTACGGAGATAACGAACCCCAGGAGGACCACCATGGGGCTCAGGACGATCTGGAACGCCGGGTGCGTGAACCGCAGGGCAAAGAACATGCCGATGAAGAAAAGGGCCACGCCCGCGATTCGGGTCTCAATGCGCCTACCCGCGACGAACAGGCGTTCCATGGTAAATGCGAAGGGCAGTAGCAGTGCCAGGTAGAAGAGCAATCCGCGCACAGTGTCGTTGGCCATACCGACGACATCGGGATAGGCCCGCGACTCCAAGCTCAAGGCACGCCGGGCTTCGGTGAAATGCTGTTGGTAGTCCTTTTCCGCGAGGGCCGTTTCGGCCTTCTCCAACGCCGTTCCCGCCAAGTCGTGCAACCGCGTCACGCGGGCGTTGTCGATCCCGTGACTGCCGAAGAAACGGATGCGGGAATCGTTGGGGCGCCACATGTCGCGCGCGCGCTGGAGACAGGTTCGCCGTATGGACGGTGTCTCGTCGCTGAGTAAGCCCCCC
>JAAEQP010000516.1 GCA_024231375.1 bacterium
CGCGCGGGAAGCCCATTTCGTAGGCGCCTTCCGCTCCACGCCATTTCCCTCATCGGCGCGGCCGGATCAAGTAACGCTCACCTGGAGCGAAGACCCCAAGACCACCCAGACCATTCAGTGGCGCACCAACCCCTCCGTGAAGACCGGTGTCGTGCGGTACCGCAAGAAGGGCGTCGCGGGCTTCACCAAAACGGCGGCGGCCTGCGAAGTCATTGAAGACCGGCTGCTGGCGAACGACCGCTACATCCACCATTTCACGGCTGTATTGCGGGACCTGGATCCCGGCTCCACCTACACCTATTCCGTAGGAAACCCCGACGCGGACACCTGGAGCCAGGGCGCCTCATTCAGAACCGCGCCCAGCGACGCCGCGCCCTTTTCTTTCATCGGCTTCGCCGACACCCACTACTCCGGCCACTGGGACGATCTTCTGGAATCCGCTTCCAAGCGCTTTCCCAAGACCGCGTTCTACATGATCGCCGGCGACGTGGTCAGCACCGGCCTGCACAGGCAAGAATGGGACCACGTGCTCGACTATGGGCGGGGCATATTCAACCGCAGCCCCCTCATCTACGCACTGGGCAACCACGATGACCAGGACGGCCTCGGCGCTTCACTGCCCTTGGCTCTCTTCGCCTTTCCCGAAAACGGCCCCGAAGGCATCGAACCCGAACGCACCTTCTCCTTCCGCTACGGCAACGCCCTCTTCCTCGTGCTCGACGTGGGCACCTCCCATGAAGTCCAGGCAAAATGGATGGACAAGGTGCTCGCCGAAACCGACGCCACCTGGAAATTCGTCGTGTTTCACTTCCCCATCTACAGCGTCGAAGAAGACTACACGGCGATTCGAAGCTCATGGAGTACCGTTTTCGACAAACACCACGTCGATATGGTATTCCACGGCCACGTTCACTACTACCTGCGCACCAAGCCCATGCGGGCCGGCAAACCCGTCGCCTCCCCCAAGGACGGCACCATCTACACCATTTCCATCGCCCAACCCGGCCGCGAATACACTCAGAAAGACGCCGAACACGTCGATGTCCGCTTCACCGGAACTGCCGTGTACCCCAAAGTCGATATCAACGGCAACCGCCTCCACTACCGCGCCTTCGACATCGACGGCGTCGTGCGCGACGAACTGATCATCGAAAAGTAGACGCAACCGGAGCTGGCGGGAAGAACGCCCCTGCTCTGTAGGTGTGCCTTGAGTGATATCCACTCTTGGCGTCCAACGGGTACGGAGAATCCAACGATGTACGCTTCTTTCCGCAGTCTTGCGTCCGCAGCCATCGTGGCGGCGTTCTCCATGGGCATGTTCCCATGGATATGCGCCGCCGCCCCCACCGGCCCATTCGTTCGCCTGGCCACAACCCAGCTCCTGAGCGATGGTGACACGGAGGCGCGTCTCACAGGAACCTTCGAAGGGAGTGGCGAGAATCCCGAGCACGCCCTGTTTGATGGGGGGCGCCGCACGGCTTCCCGGAAGGGAATCGTGGTCAAAGTAGCCGACGGCCAACAGTTTGCGGTGAAGCTGGCCTGGAAACAGGCGCGTTGTGTGACCGCAGTCCGGGTTGCCTTCTCCGGCGATCTTGAGGTCTCTTTCAGGTGGGCCGACGCTAAGGGAAACTGGCACAAACCCTCCCTACCGGCCCCTCTGGCGTTCAAGCGCGCACACCCGGCCACCGGCTACCTTGTCTGGGATCGCCTCGCGTGGAACGCGGCCGAGATCGAGGTCCGCTTCGATGCCAAGTCCGCCAGTGAAATAACGGAAATCGAGGTGCTCGGTTTCGACAGCGCCCAAGACCAGCCCTTTCTGTCCATGAACCGCGACGCCTATCTTCCCGCGGTGCACGAGACTGTCGCCCTCAAGCTCATCTGCTTCAACCCCACCAATGCCACGCTCCCCAAGATTCGGCTGCACGTCGATGAGTACGCGGGAGAAGAGAAGGTCCGGCAAGCGGCATCGGTCACGATCCCCTCGGTGGCTCCCGCCGCGGCGGTCGAAGTCCCCGTCACATGGACCACACCGACCGCGCCGGGGCGCTACCAACTGCGCGCCCACTGTCTCGCCACGAAGGATGACAAGGCGATCTGCAGCACGAATAGCACGGTGCATGTGACGCAACCGAAGCTACACATGGTTTGGTATGGCGAACCCGCGAAGGCCGGGTGGACCACCGCGCTGACTACCGTCAGCGATGACCTCGACGCCTACGACTGGCAGAAACGGGGAACCCTTCCCCTTGGCTGGGCGCCGGGCATGTGTAGACGCGACGATACCCAGGCAGACTTCGAACGGGACTGGTCCTCCCGAATTGAGTCTAAGGGGCGCGGCATTGCCATCGACGAGTTCGGCCTTTTCCAAACCACCGACTTCGGCATCGGCATGGCCAACGCGCTCTTGACCGTACGCGAACGTTTTCCCGACACGCCGCTCTACGTTTGGCAAGCCATGGAAACACGCACGCCGGTTGCCGCGGCGTTACGCCGCAGCGCCGACCTGATCATGCACGAATGCTATATGGAGTATCTGGGCCATCGCTACGAATCATTTGATCGCATGGCACAGCGCGTTCGCGACGAGGGACTCACCCACAACTCCATCTTCGGTCTGGCCTGCACCTCCGAGAAGACAAGCACGTCCGCTGAACAACTCACCGAACAGTTCCGCTACATTCGTGAGCTGGCGCCTGAGCTTCCGGGCGTCGCTTTCTACAAAGCCTACGGCGCCGGAGCAGCGTTAGCGCCCCTGGCAGACGAGTTATTCGAGCGGTATTTCCTGGGCCCCGTACTGCGCGTCGTTGTCGAACGGAAAATTCCCGACCAAGTCGTGGTCTGCAACATCGGCCAAACCACCGCGACCGACGTCGAACTTGAACTCGTGGGGCTACCTGACGGCGTCACCGCAGACAAGAAGGTCATCCCGTCTCTCCTGCCCGGCTACACCCGGGTGGTCAAGTGGTCGCTCCCGCGCAGCGCCCTAAAAAAGGCACAAGTCCGCATCGTTGAGAAACCCCACTACCAGACCGTGTCCCCACCCAAACCGGTGCGCTAGCGCAAATCCAGACAATTCGTAGATCATGTCTTCCCTGGGCACGCCCTTCCTTTCGCGTGGAACCAGACCCTTTGTGTATAATCCAAACCTGGACGGCGGGCCGGAGTGCTGCGGAGCAGTGTTCTCACGTGGACCCGCAACAGGTCGAACAATCACTGCCCTTGGCAGTTTTGGAGGTTGCCCTCGCATGCAGAAATCCCGCGTCCACCGTGTATCTTTCGCCATCGCACTCGTTGCCATCACCCTGGGCTGTCTGTCCGCCCCGGTGGCCTTCGCCGGGAAGAATGACATACCGGATCCCGCCACACTGCCGTGGTCTTTGCGCGATCACTACACCTTTGGCGTGGAGGAAGCGGATTTCACCTATGGCGCGGACAACACGGAATGGAGCATCGATGCGAAGGGCGTGGGGCTGGTCATCGAAAAGGCCCGGGCGGCGGTTACACTGGGCGACGGCACGGTCATCGATGTGCCCACCCATCCACGTGAAGAAGCGACCCGTGAAGAAGTGACGCGGTCTATCGGCGAAGGCAACCGCTTTGGCGTGCTGTTCAAACCCGTCAACGGCCTCATCATTCACCACTCCGTCACCGTGCCGGATTCGTATCCTTTCTTCATCATTGAAGTTACCGTGAAGAATGCGAGTGATGCCGCCATCGACATCGCCGAGATCAGCCCTGTGGTTTTAGGACCGGGCGCGCTCCGGAGCCCCAAGGGCGAACTGGAAGGCGTGGTCCGACGCATTGGTGTGCGGGGCCATCGGCCTGTGTTTGGCCCGAAAGTATCGCCTATGGTGGCGTTGTTTCGCGACAAGGCTGCCGGCCTGACCTTGGCTTTCTGGGCCCTCCCCGGCGGCGTGGCCCGGACCGGCATCTCTCTGGAACCTTTCAACAATGCCTGGCAGGGCCCTATCACCAGCACCTACGATCCGCCCATCCAATTGAAGCCCGGCGAATCCATGAAGGCCGACCCGGTCTTCGTCTCTTTCGCCGTACCCACCCCGTCCGAAGTCGATGTCTATCAGTCCTGGACCCACAGCGAGCAGCCCCGGAGTGAAGAAGCTACGACCTATCCCGAATGTTGGGTCTCTGTGGACGACGATGCATCGGGCGAAGCTTTGACCCAGGCCGCTCAGAAATGGCGGGGCCTCGGTGTGCGCCATGCCCTCGTGCCCGGCGGCTGGGAAGGCCGACCCGGAACACTCCAAGGCGCACGGCCTGCCTATCCCAAGGATATGGGACGGGTTGCCGCAGCGCTCGCGGCCGCGGAAACGGCTCCGGGCCTCACGGTAGATCCCCTGGCAACGGTTGAGGGCAAGGACGCGTGGACCGTCGTGTCGGCGGACGGCCAGCGCTGGCTCAACCCCGCCAATCCCGACGCCTTCGCCTTTGCCGTAGGCCAAATGAAGAAATGCGTGGCTTGGGGCTACCGCTTCTTCGTCGTCCAACCGTCCATCATTC
>JAAEQP010000517.1 GCA_024231375.1 bacterium
GGGATTGCGACATACAGATGCCCGGCAGGTCGCCGTCGCATGCCTCCCATGGGTGGAAATCGGCCCAGGACCCTTCGGGGGATTGCGACATCTTGACGCCCTCGATTATGGGGTGTTCCGGTTGGGATTGGTGTAAATCGGCCCAGGACCCTTCGGGGGATTGCGACAAGGCAGGACAGGCGTACCACATCGCCGCGATACGGCGTGGAGTGGAAATCGGACCAGGACCCTTCGGGGGATTGCGAATTGTCGCCAGCACAGTCGATCCAGAGATCATCAGGATCGCTTGCGGTGGTAGGTACGCTCCCGGTGACGGCGACCACGGAGGGTCGCCCCTACAGCGTGACCGAAATCCCGGTCCCAGCCGAATGTGGGGGGCCGGCCCGTGAGGCCGCCGGGACCGCAGTACATCCGTGTCCGAGAACTTCCGGCCACGTGAATCCAAAAATCGTCCAACAATTTCGCCCGAGATGGTGTCGAACAGAACAGAGAGGGAGACCGCTGTGCGGTCAACGGTCGGCCACCAACGAAAGGAGTCGGACGCGATGTCGAGACAACTGCCGAGCGAGCTCGCCCCCTGGTTTGCGGACCCTGAGAACCCGGACGTAGACCCCAAAGCGCCGGTTGACCCCAAGGTAGAAGGAGCGCGGGAAGACGATGTGGACAGCACCCAGAAGGAGTCGAAAGAGCCGTGGACGACCGGATCCTGACTTTCGAGTTCGTCACCCCGTGCTTTCTCGGCGGCGCCTCCCGCGAGGGGCCCGCCGA
>JAAEQP010000518.1 GCA_024231375.1 bacterium
CAGCGTCACCTGCCGGTCAGCCGCGATGGCCTCTCCGACCTTGAGCGTGATCGCCTCGGTCCCGCCCGATTCCAGTGTCCGGGGATGGTCCGGCTCGACGATGTCGCGGTTCATGAATCCTTCGCCGCCCTCATACCAGAAGGACAGATTGCCGTAGCCTCGGGTGGCTGTGGTGAAGACCTTGTCGAGCGGAGCGATGGTCGCCGGTTCGCCCAGTTCGTTCCACAAGGGACTCGCGGGGTTGAAGAAGTTGAACATGTACACGCTGTCGGCTCCGGAGTCCCACACGTTCGCGGCGCGTCCACGGTAGCATTCCGTGCTGGCGCGCACCTTCTTGGCCTCCACGTCTTTGAACCGCGATTCGCTGATGCATGCCCAGACGGGAACGTTGTGCTTGTGGGCAAGGGCCACGGACGTTTCCCACGGATTGAGCCGGAAGTACCCACTCACGGTCATAATGTCGATGAGATCGTTCTCCATCCACCGCACCACGTCGAATCCCATTAGCTTGCACAACTCCACGGAGTCGGGCACCCGCACGGAGATCAGGATGGGCCGCCCGCGTTTGGCGCCCACCTCGTCGGCCATCGTCCGAACCCGGCGGATGAGATCCGTCATCATCCCCAGCTCTTCCGCACTGGCCGGTTTGCCCATGGACGGGTTCCGGAAGTAGTTGAG
>JAAEQP010000519.1 GCA_024231375.1 bacterium
CCGTGAACGGCAAGTTCGTCAACGGCGTGCGCAACTCCACCATGAAAAAGGGATACCTCTGCCTCGAATCTGAAGGGGCTGAAATCCACTTCCGCAACATCCGCATCCTTGAGTTGCCTCCCGGACTCGCCAAACCCGAAGAAACCGCCGAGGAACTGAGCAAGTAGCTTGCGGACGGCGCCATAGAGAACGCCGGGAACGCGGATCGTTGAGTCCTGCCTAGGGGCGCGGCCAGAAAGTAGGCAAGCGTCCTAAGTACGTTTGTTTCGCCTCTGTGAGTCTTGTGTTTCTGGTTGAACTTGGGGCCGCGCCTTATAGAAGCCGGCCTTTCAGGCCGGACTTCTAGGAGGTATCGTCAATGGGTACTCGTGTAGTGGCTCTGATCGCCTTGGTTTCAGGTGTGGCGTTTCCGGCGTCCGCGGCGGAGTCGCGGCCTGCCATCGTCCCGCAACCCGCCAAGATGGTCGTGCAGGAAGGCGCATTCACCTTCGGGCCGGGAACGGCCATCCTGGTGACGGATGCTACGCGCCGCGAGGGTGACTATCTGGCATCGGCACTGTCCCCGGCAACGGGGTACCCCTTCCCTGTCCGCTCGACTTCGGACGCCACCGATACGACGGACGCGGTCGTTCTGCGTATCGTCGACGACAAGGACCATCTCGGCGCGGAAGGCTATCACCTCACCGTGTCACAGGACCGCGTACTCATCGAAGCACACGCCCCGGCGGGCGTGTTCTACGGGTGCCAGACCCTGCGCCAGCTCCTACCGCCGGCCATCCTGAGCGACTGCCGCGCGGGCGGTGTCGATTGGTCCGTGCCCTGCTTGGAGATTGAAGACGTGCCCCGCTATTCGTGGCGCGGTCTGATGCTGGACCCGGGCCACAACTTCCTCACCGTCGAGTTCACCAAGCGCTACATCGATGTAATGGCGTATTACAAGATGAACCGGCTCCATTGGCACCTGACGGACATCGGATGGGCCATTGAGATTGAGAAGTATCCGGAGCTGACGGATATCGAGCGATGGCCGGCCGTGACCCCCCGTTGGCGGCGTGCCTACGGGAAGTGCATTCGCGGGTTCTACAGCCAGGACGAGGTGCGTGAGGTGGTCGCCTACGCGGCCGCGCGCCACATCATGGTCATCCCGGAGATCGAACTGCCGGGCCACGCGTGCGCCGCCTTGGGCAGTTATCCGGAATTGGGCTGCCCGAACGCGGCCCCTGCCGCGAAGGTGGACAGTTGGCGCGACTACCCAAGCGTGTACTGCGCGGGGAGCGACCAAACCTTCGAATTCCTGGAAACCGTGTTCGACGAAGTCCTCGAATTGTTTCCCGCGCCCTGGGTGCATGTCGGCGGCGATGAACGAGTGAAGGGCCATTGGGCCAAATGCCCGAAGTGCCAAGCCCGCATCAAAGCCGAAGGGTTGAAGGATGAAGACGAACTCCAGAGCTACTTCGTTAAACGAATGGAGACGTACCTCAACGGCAAGGACCGGCGGCTCGTGGGGTGGACCGAAATCGCAGAGGGCGGTCTGGCGTCCAGCGCCACACTCCAATCCTGGCTTGAGATGAGCAAGGGCGCCGATGCCGCCAGCCACGGACACGATGTCATCATGTCTCCCCACAATTCGTGCTATCTGAACTACAGCCACACCAAGACGCCGGTCGCCAAGACCTACGCCTTTGAACCAACACCCTCGGAGCTTGCGGCCGACAAAGCATCCCACATTCTGGGCGTGGAAGCCTGCATCTGGGGATTCCCCCAGCATCGCCTTGACCGTCTGGTGTTCCCACGCCTGTGCGCGATTGCCGAGGTGGGGTGGTCGCCCGAGGATGCACGCGATTGGGATGATTTCTCCGGCCGTTTGCGCGCTCACGGACGCCGATTGGATGAATTCGGCATCGACTATCACAGGGACGCGTCAGTCTGGTAGCACGCCTCCTCGGCGCGATTGTCATGTGACGTGTGCGGAAGGTATCCTGGGACATTCGGCGGAAGGGCTGGTTGACGTCACGCATATCCGCCAAGGGTTCTCGAACCGAAACACGAAAGGAATGGGACATGCGTCTCGCAGTGATGTTGACGATACTCACAGGCCTCTCCCTGACCGTGCATGCCGCGGATGCCCCCAGCGCGGACGAACTGGCCCTGATTAAGGCGGCTGCCCCGGCGAAGCCCAGCGTGGCCCCCAAACAGGCACGCAAGCTCCTTGTGTTCTCGTTGGTGCCAACCGGCTATGTACACACCGCAGGCCCCTACGGCAAGGCCGCCATTCAGGCCATCGCCGACAGCACGGGCGCTTTCGAGGCGGTGTTCACGGACGACATGGCCGTGTTCGAACCGGACCGCTTGGCCGACTTCGACGCCGTGTTCTTCAACAACGCCAACAACGAACTCTTCATGCCGCCGGACTTCAAGAAGCTGTCCAAAGCGGACCAGGAGAAGGCCCTGGCGCGCGATGCCCGACTCAAGGAAAGCTTGGTGGCCTTTGTGCGAGGCGGCAAGGGGCTGACCGTGCTGCACGCATCCCTGGCCATCTTCCGTCAGTGGGACGAGTACGGCGACATTATCGGTGGCCGTTTCGACAACCACCCCTGGCACGACACGGTGACGCTGCGAGTTGAAGATCCCGATCACCCGCTGTTGCAGGCGTTTCCCGAAGCAGAATTCGTCATCCGGGACGAGATCTACCAGGTCAAGGGCCCCTATTCACGCGATACCCATCGTGTGCTGCTGAGTCTGGACGTCGAGAAGAGCCCCAAGCCGGGCGTGGCCATGCTCCACCGCGAAGACAAGGATTTCGCGTTGGCATGGGTCAAACCGTACGGAAACGGCCGCATCTTCTACAACGGTCTGGGCCACGACCACGACCTGTTCTGGAATCCCGTGCTGCTCCAGTTCCTGTCGGACGGCATTCAGTTCACCCTGGGCGACCTGGACGCGGACATGACGCCCAGCGCGCGGATGAAGAAACCGGCGAAGTAGCGAGAGGCAACGCACCATGACAAACGAACAGTGGGAACGGCTGGTGGCGACCGTCAACGGGGACGAAAGCGACCCCTTGCCGGTGGGGTTCATCATCGACAGTCCTTGGCTGCCCAATTGGGCGGGCATGAGCATTCTCGACTACTACGTGAGCGGCGAGAAATGGTTCGAGGCGAACATGCAGGCCATTCGCCAGTTCCCCGACATCATGTTCCTCCCCGGATTCTGGGCCGAGTACGGCATGTGTACCGAACCGGCCGCCTTCGGCGCCAAGACCGTGTGGCACGAGAACGAGTTTCCTTTCGCCGACAAGGTCGTCACCGAAATGACCGGGTACGGCGCCCTGCCGAAGCCTGACCCGCGCACGGACGGTCTCTGCCCCTTTGTCCTCAAGCTACTCGAACAACACCAGCCCCGTATCGAGGCGGAAGGGCACGCTATCCGATTCGCCGTAGCGCGTGGCCCGCTCAATATTGCCGGATTCCTCATGGGCAACACGGAATTCCTCATGGCCATGAAGATGAATCCCGATGAGATCCACGCGCTCCTCAAGACCATCACGGCGTTTCTGGTGGAATGGCTACACGTACAGAAGGAACGCTTCCCGTCCATCGACGGAATCATGCTGCTGGATGACGTGGTGGGGTTCGTTGACGAGACCGACTTCACCGAGTTCGTGAAACCCTATCTGACCGAAGCCTTCGCCGCATTCCCGGCATCGGTCCGCCTGTTCCACAACGACGCACACGGACTGGTGTGCGCACCGCATCTGAAGGACGTCGGTGTGAACCTGTTCAACTTCGCCTTCGACCATCCCATCGCCGATGTACAACGGTTGGTGGGGGACGAGGTGGCGTTGTTGGGAAACATCCCGCCGCGCGATGTACTCGCGCAGGGCACACCCGATGACGTGACGAAGAGCGTGGACGAGCTGATTTCGTCACTACCCGACAAACGACGCGTCATCCTCTCCTGCGGCGGCGGCATGCCACCCGACGTGAAGACGGAGAACATTGACGCGTTTCTGCGCGCCGCGGGATACTGAGCGCCAGTTCAAGAACCCCCAGTTCTCATTCAGGCGCATTCCCGACCGCAAGGAGCCTCCCGAAGCCGCCGACTGCGGCGCGACGACCTCTGCGAGTCGATTGTGCTCTGTGTCGGAAACGGGGCTGGTTTGGACCTCACCCTGC
>JAAEQP010000520.1 GCA_024231375.1 bacterium
GGCGTTGCAGAGAAACGCGTCATCGGTGCTGTCTCCAGCGAAAACGACCCTGAACTGTCCCATGTTGGGCGTGGCGTGTCCGCCTTCGTAACGGGCCGCATGGCCCAGCACGGAATGTGGCAGCGGCGCAGCGCAGGAGAACAACAAGTCCAACGCCGGTTCCGTCACGGTGCGGAAGAGCGCGTGGCCGCCGTCGGGGAAGTAACGCGTCACGGCGCACGAATCCGAATCGCCAATCGGTTTCCCGTCGTACCACAGGTAGGTCAGTACGTCAACCGAAGACGCATGCGCCAGAATCCGCTGTGCGTGATCCCGCACATGAGACTGATCAACGCGCGCCGCCAACGCCACGCCAGCCGCGGGATAGTGCAGCCGGTGGAGTGCATCGAGATATTCTGTTACGTGTTCAAAGAAGGGTTGTCCATAGACGGATTCACCCGTGTTGTGAAGGAGAAGTTCGGCGGCGCGGATGAAGAACTGGCCGCCGTAGCAGATGTCGGCCTGGCATCCCCCGGTGCCGTCGGTGCTCTGCATGCGAAGGTATCCTTCCATCAGACTTCGCGACCACCGGATCCATTCCCGGGCTTCGGCTGACTCGTGGGCGAACAGGAAACCCGCGGCGACCAGCCCGTGCAC
>JAAEQP010000521.1 GCA_024231375.1 bacterium
CCCTATTCAATTACCTTGGTCACAACGCCGGCGCCAACGGTCCGGCCACCTTCACGAATGGCGAACCGCAGGTTCTCGGCCATGGCGATCGGCATAATCAACTCGCCCGTAATCGTCACACTGTCCCCAGGCATCACCATCTCCACGCCTTCCGGCAGGTCCAGCGAGCCCGTCACGTCCGTCGTGCGGAAGTAGAACTGCGGGCGATACCCGTTGAAAAACGGCGTGTGCCGCCCGCCCTCTTCCTTCTTCAGCACGTACACTTCGCCTTCAAACTTCGTGTGCGGCGTAATCGAACCCGGCTTGGCCACCACCATGCCGCGTTCCACTTCATCACGCCCCGTGCCGCGCAGCAACAGACCCACGTTGTCGCCCGCCTGGCCTTCGTCCAATATCTTCCGGAACATCTCGACGCCCGTAATCGTCGTCTCTTGCGTCTCCGGCTTGATTCCGACCAACTGCGCCTTGTCGCCCGTGTGGATCTGACCCCGCTCGATGCGGCCCGTCACCACCGTCCCGCGGCCCGTGATCGTGAACACGTCTTCGATGGGCATCAGGAAGTCTTTGTCCAAATCGCGCACCGGCGTCGGAATGTAGCTGTCTACCGCTTCCATCAGCTCGATGACGCTCTTCTTCCCGACCTCTTCGTCGCCGCCTTCCATCGCCTCGCGCGCCGAACCCCGGATAACCGGAATGTCGTCGCCCGGGAACTCGTACTTCGACAGCAACTCGCGCAACTCCAGTTCCACCAGGTCCAGCAGCTCCGGGTCGTCCACCAGGTCCACCTTGTTCATGTACACCACGATGGCCGGCACGTTCACCTGACGCGCCAACAAAATGTGCTCGCGCGTCTGCGCCATCGGGCCGTCGTCCGCACCCACCACCAGAATCGCGCCGTCCATCTGCGCCGCGCCCGTGATCATGTTCTTGATGTAGTCCGCGTGGCCCGGACAGTCCACATGCGCATAGTGCCGCGTGTCCGTCTCGTATTCCACGTGCGCAATCGCGATCGTGATCCCGCGCTCTTTCTCTTCCGGCGCCTTGTCGATCGCGTCGAATTCCATCACCTGCGCCTGGCCCTTCTCGGCCAGAACCCTCGTGATGGCGCTCGTCAGCGTCGTCTTGCCGTGGTCAACGTGACCAATCGTTCCAACGTTTACGTGCGGCTTGGTCCGCTCAAATTTTTCCTTGGCCATGACTCACTCCATCGCGGCGCTAGTTGCCGCCTTCGCACATGTTCCGTGGGACTGCGGCCCAGGGCCGCCCTCAATCCACATCAACTTCGTTCAATCTCGTCTATGTAAACCGGTAATGACTGCCGGTTCGTTCCATAATTCCATTCGCAATATTCGGTGGCACTTCCTCGTAATGCGACACTTCCATCGTGTGCGAGGCCCGCCCTTGCGTGCGCGAGCGGAGGTCGTTCGCGTAGCCGAACATCTCCGCCAGCGGGACCAGCGCGTGAACCTTGCGCGAGCGACCCGTCATCTCCATTTCGTCCAGGCGCCCGCGCCGGCCGTTCAGGTCGTTGATCACCTCGCCCGTGTA
>JAAEQP010000522.1 GCA_024231375.1 bacterium
CGTCTCCCGCTCCTCCCGTCCCCATTCTCTCCGAGCTGGATGGTGGAGCAGCGCCTGCGGCAGGTCCTGATGGGCACCGATGCCCCCGGGTTCTTTCACCTGCTGCATGGCGGAGACGCGCTCCTCCTCGGCGAAGAGCTACCGTCGCTGAAACGGCGTTCCTCCTTCCGTTTCCTGGCCTATGCCCCCGACCCCAACATGGAGTGCAGCAAGCGGTCGTACGAGGGACAGCTGCGGGTGTGGAGGAGGATGATTCACGGGTGGGACGCCGAGGCGCTGCGATGCGATGCACTCGGGCAGAACAGTCCCTGCCGTCGCCTGCGGAAGGTGGCCAGGACCGCGCGCGGGATCATGGGGAGGCCCGACGTAAAGGCCGTCCCCGTGATGTGCCACCTCGTGCGTGGCGACGACGACGTGGTCCACGCCGCCCCGTTTCCGTACATCCCGGAGAACAAGACCCCGTGGGGAGACCGGGAGGAGCCGGAGTGCCTGTCGCCCGTAAACGAGGACGCGGACAACACCGTGCGAAACATGGAGGAGGGCCTGTTGCGACTCCTGCGCCGGGCGCGCTTGACCGGCTGAACCACACCATCACGCATTCGCGCGATGGTGAGGGAACGAACTACTGCCCGGTCGGTCACTTCCGCTGTGGCAAATTGCTTCCGGACTAGGCCTGGGCGGAAAATGCCGGAAACGGATGTTGCGTTTTTGAAGTGCGATACAACCTTCACACATGTGTAACGCTTGTGCTGTCGCGGAAGTTGTTGTAAGGTGTTTTTTGTGTCGACACCGATGCACATTGCCAACGCGTGTCGTAGTTTGGTATGGAGGTGTTTGCCCGCCGAAGACTGGGGCGGGGCTGCCGCGGCCTGCGGTTGGTGTGCACTTGGCAGGTCTCCATCGTCCCTTGTTCTGGGGCGTGACCACTGCAGGGCGTACTTGGTCAATTGATCGTGCAGGTGTCGTTCAATGTGTTCGGCGGACGCGAGGTGTTCTTCCGCTTGAAAAGAAGACAGGGGGGCCTGAATGCCACAAAGTCCGCACGACCAATGCTCCCGTGCAA
>JAAEQP010000523.1 GCA_024231375.1 bacterium
CCGATCGCCGTAAGTGAAGTAGACGGCCACGATCGCGCGCACAGCCGGAGCACCCTCGCGGAGAATGTCCACGATCGGCTGGCCAACGCCGGTCGCATCGACGTAGAGCAGCGGAGATGTCCCGACGCGTGCTCTGACGCCGTTGGCCACCTCACCCACGCGTCGTGCCACATCCGGGTACGGTGTCATCAGCGGAAGCCGACCTATGTAGCGCACGAGGAAATGCGTCTCGGATCTCCGATCGATCTTGCGGACCTCCGTCTCGACGGCGCAGATCGCTGTTGGGTCCCGCTTCTGGCCGATGTCAACGCCGATCACAAATCCCATTCAACGATCTCCTCTTCGAAAGCCCGGTCCACATCATCGCGCCTAAAAGGTTGCGTCTCCGCGTCCAGGAACCGGCATTCGTACTCTTGCGCGAACCACCACTCACCCATGGAGCGGCGTTCCTCGTCGAGAAACTCCGCCGAGATCCGCGGGCATTGGCTGGCGGGAACCTCGTAGCGTTCCCACGGCTCCTCGGATTTCCACGCTTCATACCACCAGCCCCGGGTCCCAAATGGCGTCGAGAGCGCAATCAATCGGCCGTTCGAGACCGCCAGCATCGGCCGCACCGAATAATACAGCTCGTCCGACACCCGCGCCGCCTCATCAACCACGAGCAGCCGAACGCCGGAATATCCACGGACGGTATTTTCCTTGCCCGGCAAGGATACGATCCGGGAGCCGTTCGAGAGCTCCAGGCGGAGTGCCGATTCCGCGGTGATGGCCACCGGGTCGGTGAGGGCGGCATGGGTGTCGTGTGCCTTTCTGAAGAGCTCGCCGGACTGCCGGAGGGAAGGAGACAAGAG
>JAAEQP010000524.1 GCA_024231375.1 bacterium
AACGGAACTGAAACTCACCGACAGGCAGAACGGCGTATCGGCCGAAGACGACCGCACGAAGTCCACCGCTTGTTCCGTGTTCATCTCGTCGATGTGCCGAATTCTGCCGTCCTTCTGCTTGCGGAGATAGGGCCGGTCGCGACTCTCAAACGCATCGAACAGCCCGGCTTCCTTCAGCCCTTGGTACTTGGCCCCGAACTTGCCGAAAAATCCCGTTCGATAGCCCGCCTGCCGCAGCAGCGCAGGATAAGCGGTCTTGGTGAAGGGTTCCGGCACCGGCGGCTTGCCGAAGGTGTAGCCGTGCGTGCGCTCGGTGAGTCCGGTCATAATGGACGCGCGACTGGCCGCGCAGATGGACGTGGTCACGAACGCGTTGCGAAACATCACGCCGTTCTGCGCCAAACGATCAATATTCGGCGTTTGGACGATAGGGTCGCCCGCACACCCCAGCGTGGTGTTGCGCTGGTCATCAATGAGGAAGAACAGGATGTTCGGCGGCTGAGCGTCTTCACTCCGCGCATGGGCGCATCCTGCCAACGTGGCGCCCGCAGTGCCTAACAGCGACGCTCTCATGAAATCCCGTCGATTCATCATGGGTTTCCTATCCCTCCGTCGGTAAACGGTTTCTACTGTGTCTTCCCCGTTGGACGCGCCGCTATCACCTCAGGCAGGCCGAGGCGCCAAGGTCAGGATGCGCGCATGCCCACTGCCACGGGGACGCCCTGCCCATGGTTTCTCCGGGCCCATGCAACTGAATGTAGTAAACTTGAGCAACGCGGTCAAGAGGCTTCTGCCGTGCCCGCCCGTTGCCCCCTTGCACCATCCTTGCATCTCGCGCTACACTCGCGCCCAGACTTGGGAGGTGGCAGTACATGACTGAAACGGCGTCGATCCCCTGGCAAGAGCAACTTGAATCGTTGAAATCGAACCTTTCCCGCGTAATCCAGGGCAAGAGCGAAGTCCTCGACACGCTCATCACGGCCATGTTGGCGGGCGGGTCCGTGTTGATGGAGGATGTGCCGGGAGTGGGGAAGACCACCCTCGCGAAAGCCCTCGCCCGATCCATCGACGCAGCATTCAACCGAATCCAGTTCACGCCCGATTTGTTGCCCGCCGACATCCTCGGCGCGTCCATCTACAGCCCCAGCAACGGGTCGTTCTCTTTTCGCCAAGGCCCCATCTTCTGCAACGTGCTGCTTGCCGACGAAATCAACCGGGCATCGCCGCGCACGCAGTCGGCATTGCTCGAGGCCATGAACGAAGCCCAAGCCACCATCGAAGGCACGGTGCATCCCTTGCCCGCGCCCTTCTTCGTGCTGGCGACCCAGAACCCCGTCGAATACCACGGCACATACCCGTTGCCCGAAGCCCAACTCGACCGGTTTCTCGTGCAACTCGATCTGGGCTACCCCGACCCCGATACGGAGGTCGACATCCTCCACGCCCTGGCCGAGGCCCATCCCGTGGACGCCGTGCGGCCGGTCGTGTCCCGCGAAGATGTGGTGGCCATGCAGAAGGCGGTCCGCGCCGTGCGCGTGGACCGGAGCGTGTCGGAATACGTGGTGGCGCTTGTCACGGCGACGCGCAACGACACCCGGTTGAAGCTCGGCGTGAGCCCGCGCGGATCCCTCATGCTGTTTCGCGCGTCGCAAGCCTCTGCCTTCATGCAAGGACGCGACTACGTGCTACCCGACGACGTACAGCGCCTGGCCGTGCCGGTGCTGGCCCACCGCGTCGTGCTGACGTCGAAAGCCAAGTACGGCGGCGACGGCAAGGCAAACGTCATTACCGAGGTGCTACAGGCCGTGAAAGTGCCGGCGTAGCGCATCCCGGCGACTCCCCTGGAGAGCGAGATGCTTCGCGTTGCTCAGCATGACGCGCCATTGATAGTTGCGGCGAGTGGGGGAGCCATCTCTACGTCATTCTGAACGCAGTGAATCTCTTGTCCCAGCGGCTGCTCTGGGGAGCAAGATGCTTCGCTGGCGCTCAGCATGACGACAGGGGCGATTTCAGCGATGAGCACGGCCTATCCCGTCATCCTGAACGAAGTGAAGG
>JAAEQP010000525.1 GCA_024231375.1 bacterium
CCATCTGGTGGCGAGGCCGGAAACGGAGTAGAACGAGCAAATAAAGGGTTGCTGTCGCTGTTTATTCCCGCGTTTTCGGGAGGGGCAACCCTGACTATCCCGGTCGAACTCGGTCTCGCTACCGCGCCTTCGCTTTGAGTGCCTCTTCCCGTTGGGTAAGTTCTTCGACGGTCATGGCGGGTTGTGTGGCCTGCTCGGGTTGGGGCGTACGGTTATGCGTGGCGCCGGGCCGGGCGTACCAGAAGATAGTGGCGGAGTAGTGGAGCAGGTCCCAAGGGTTGCGCATCTGCACGCCGAATGAGGCCTCGATGTCGAAGCGAAGGCGGGTTGTGAAGGGTATCGCGTCGAGCACACGGGTGCGCGTGCAGATGTTGTAGCCTCGAGGGTTGGCGGGATTGCCCACGCGCACGTTCGAGATGAACGGCATCGAGAAGGCGTCCTTGCCCGTCGGCACACGCCCTCCGGCCCAGCCGTAGTAGTCTTCCGTACCCGTGCCGAAATGGCTCGGCCACTTAGCCACGTCGTAGTCGTCGTCGATGTAGATCTTCTCGTCCCCCTCGCCCCACCATCCCGTGTTCGCGGCGAGCACGGACCAGGCGTCGCCCGCGTAGACCCCCTTGCCTGTAATGTCGATGAAGTTCCAATCCAGGAAGGGTGTGCCCGGGACTGGGTCGTCGATGCGCCAGTTCGCGCGGAAGTGCATGGAGTTATCGTCCCAGTTCCAAGCTCCGACTACCACGCGCAAGCTCACGTCAACAGCCTTAGGGCCCAGGTTTTCGATCACAATCTGCGCCGACTTCTTCCAGGGCATGACCCAGCGGCAAGTCATAGCGCCGTCGTCCCGCACTTCCCGCTCCCACATGCGGAACGGATTTACCGTTTCACCGCTGCAAAAGAAGTCGCCCACCGGCACCCAGATCGTCTGTTCGCCATCGCATTCCATTTTCAGGACCGTTGACCGCAAGCGCTGGGCATCTGTATCCGGCCCCAGCTTGATTTCGAGATGACGCAACGCGTGACTGCCGCCTGCGAGATCGATCTTGAGCGAGCCACCGGGTGCAACCTTGTCCTCAATCTCTTCTTCGGTACTGCTCTTGGCCTCGGTGGGATCGGTCAATTCCTTCCCCACTTCCGCTAAGGCGGAAGCGGCGCCCCGGTAGACTTGGCGTGAGAACGTCTCTACCTGTGTTCCATCAGGGTAGGCGCGGTAGTTGAC
>JAAEQP010000526.1 GCA_024231375.1 bacterium
CGGAAGTCGCGTCCACTGAGGCGGTCCTGATCCCGGCCAGTCCTCGCGGCGTTTTGGTGCGACTGTCCTGATCATCCGCCCGGAAGCCAAGCGCCAGTCCGTCCCAGTATGGTATTCTCATGTACGGAGGTTCCATGACGAAGAAACGGATTCACCTGCTCGCAGCTTGCATGCTTGTCGCTGCCGTATGTGTCCTTGGCGCCACGAGCGGTCCCCGCATCCGCTGGCCTGTCGGGGCGGGCGTGTGGTACCCCGCGGACGCCCAGCAACTCCACGCGGCCGTGCAGCAGTACATGAACGACGCCGATGTCGTGCCTTTGCCCGGGAAGGTGGTGGCCTGCATCGCGCCCAACGCAAGCTATGGCACCAGCGGCGCGGTGGCGGGGAGCGCGTTCGCGGCGCTGAAACCGGGCGACTATGATCGCGTCATCGTTTTGGCGCCCTCGAACCATGCTTCGTTCCGGGCGTGTTCCATTCCCGGTGTCCACTACTACCGCACCCCACTCGGCGATATCCCTCTCGACGGCGAGATCATCAAGAAGCTCACGCTGTCGACGGTGTTCACCCTCCGGTCGGTCGTGTACCGCAAGGGCGCTTACTCGGACCCCGAGATCCGCAGGCAGGCCGTGCATGAACGCGAACACGCCATTGAGGTGGTCCTTCCCTTCTTGCAGGCACGGTTGGGCAAGTTCAAGCTTGTACCCATTCTCATGGGGAATCTGAACGGGTACCGAGGCCGGTTCGACCAACGCGCCTTCGAAACCATCGTGAAACGGTTGCGCGAGGTGATCGACGACCGGACCCTACTGGTCGTCTCGACCGATTTCACCCGGTATGGGCCGCAGTACGGGTTCACGCCCTTCAACGACAACGTGCAGAGCCGGATCGCGGCCCTCGACCTCAAGGCCTTCGGCCTCATCCAGAACCGCGACATCAAGGGGCTCCGAACCTACATCAAGGAAACCAAGAACCGGTTGCCCGGTGCCTTGTGTCTGATCACGCTCATGGCCACCCTCGACCCGCA
>JAAEQP010000527.1 GCA_024231375.1 bacterium
AGTCACCGGTTATTCGAATCCAATACCGCTTGAGTTGGGCTACTACCGCATCAGCGGTATCTCGGTCTTTGCGCGCATATGATATGAATACCGGCGGATAGTGTCGATCCCAGGCCCCAAGCAACGTGAGGTTCGCATCGCCACGCCCATCGCGACCGTGGTAGTGTAGACGTTCGAACTGGAACTCAAAGGGACCGTCAACGGCCACCGCTTGCGCGAGGATCTCCAATCGGAAGTCCTCGAGTTGGGCGTGAACTTCGTGAACCTTCCTTCCGTTGGCATAGCAGGCAAGCCTGTTCTCTTGACGTTGGTACTCCACGGACAAGTTGTGGGGGCGTGATTCATGACCCGGTCTCGGGGCCGGCATGAGGCAGCGATGCGACGCCGGCGTTGTTGCGTCGCACAGCGAGCGACACACAACCGGGGTCGGGCCCGGCGGTGCGAACGGGCGGCGAGGGGATCGACGTGGTGGATCAAGGGTGGTACGGGTGGCGCTGCTAACCACCAGGGGCGTTCGCCCGAGGAGACGCCACCCGTGACCACCGCCAAGAGTCAGTTCGCACGGCCGATCGGCGCCGTCAAGCAGGAGCTGTTGTCCGCTTTCGGCGAGGCCATCGACGGGCTGTTCGCAGCAGCGGGCAACGGCGCGCCGCCGAGGCAGTTGGAGGAGGGATGGTGGGAGTTGTTGTTGCCGGCTGCCCGGCAGGGGCTCGGCTACGCCTTCGGCTTCCTGTGTCAGCAGGCCACCGAGGCCGACATCGAAGCGCGCGGGTTGAGTTCGAAAGACGTCAAGGTGCGGACCGACCAGGACTACTGGATGACGGTGACGACCACCTTCGGCGATGTTCGGTTCCCGAGCTTCGCGTACCGGGACGCCAGCAGTGGCGCATGGGTTGTCACGCGCACCCCAGCGCGGGGGGCGGTGTTCCCGCTCCACGCCCGTTGTCGCTCGTCGGAGCTGTGTCTCGAGTGGGAAGCGCGGCTGGGGAGTACGCAAGCGTTTCGGCGCGCTGAGCAGACGCTGACCTTTTTCACGCACGGAAGCGTGAAGCTGGAGGACACCACCATCGCCCGCCACACCGTGCGGATCGGTACGATGGTCGAGCCGGAGTGGCTCTACAAGCCGCCGTCCGAGATCAGGGAGATCCTGGCCACGCGTGCGACACGGGATCGGAAGTCCGGCCTGCCCATCCTGTACGCGTCGCTCGACGCCCACGCCCTGCGTCGCTATGTGGACGAGACCTGGGACGCCGCCTGGAAAATGGCCAACGGCCACAGGTTGTGGTGCGTGGACCGCGAGACGGGCGCCATCATCCACCTCGGCGGCGAGTACATTTGGGGCGACAGCGACGAGGTCAAGGCGATCTTCGAGCGACTCATCGGCACCGGTCATCTGCCGGTCGATGGCGACTACGGTGAAGGCGTGAACGCTCGGCTCGTGTTCGTCACGGACGGGATGCCTTGGATCCAAGACCTCGCCAGCTCGTGTTTCCCCACGGCGGCGGTCATCCTGGACGCGTACCACGTGATGGAGCGCCTCGCGAAGTACGCAGCGCTCCGCTACGGCAAGGGAAGCAAGCGAGCCAAGCGCTTCTACGACAAGGCCCTGCGCTGGCTGTTCGGCAAGCGCGACGCGAAGAAGCGGGGCCCCATCCCACGCAAGGGGCACAAGAAGACTCGCCGGAAGGGCGCTGGCTGCCCAGCCGCAGACAAGGCGTTCCAGATGCCGCCCGTCGGCGGCGCCGAGAAGCTGCTGAAGTACCTCGAAGGGGCGAAGCGCGTCCCGAAGCGCGCTCTCGAGGCGCACGAGAAGCTCCTCGGCTACATCGGAGCGAACCTCGCGCGCATGGACTACCTGCTGTACCGCGCGCTGGGCCTCCAGATCGGCTCGGGCGCCATGGAGTCCCTTCACCGTACCGGCAGTCAGGCGCGCCTCAAGGTGCCGGGCGCGCGATGGCTCAAGGAGACCTCCCAGGCCATCTTCAACCTCCGCATGCTGGACCTGGTAGGCCGCTGGGACGAGTTCTGGGGCCAGCGCGACTTCACGCATCAGCTCGTCGCCGCCTTCGCTGCACCGCAGAACGGCGACCCGCAGACCCTGAAGGAGGCGGCGTGACCGGGCAATGGATCACACCCTCCGAACTCACCGAAAGCTCGGTCGACGATGGGGCCGTCGGCGTCACGGTGATCGAACAGATGGAAGCGACCATCACTCGGTTCACCGCAGACGGCGTGTACGACACGCGGGCGGTCTACGAAGCACTCGTCGCATCGGGCGCTACCCACATCAGGAGCGTGATACCGCCGAAGAAGACGGCCGCCATGGATCCGCGAGCCGCCGAACCATGGCGGCGACACAACGACGCCATCGAGAGGATCGCCGACGTAGGGCGGCGTCAGTGGCGGAAGGAGGCCGGCGCTCACCAGCAGGCTCAAGCCGAGAACGGGATGTTTCGATACAAACGCGTCATCGGGGACGGCCTCCGGGCCAGGAAGTTCGAGGCCCAGAAACGGGAGGCATCGATTGCGGTGAACGTGCTCAACCGGATGACCGAGTTGGGGATGCCGAAGAGCGAGGCGATTGCGGCGTGAGGGTGGAGGGATCCAGCGA
>JAAEQP010000528.1 GCA_024231375.1 bacterium
CGCGTGGACTACTCGGACCTCTACTTTGACTGGTGCAACAAGGTCATAGAAGGCGTCTTGGCGAAGCATCCGGACAAGTACTTCGGGTGCCTTGCCTACAGCGAAGTTGCCGCGCCGCCGAAGCAGGTGAACGTGCATCCGCGGATGATCCCGTACATGACGTACGACCGGATGAAGTGGGCGGACGCGGCGCTTCGCAAGGAAGGTCACCGGATGACACGCGACTGGGCCGAGGTCAGCCCCACCCTCGGTTGGTACGACTACATTTACGGGAAGTTCTACTGCGTCCCGCGGGTGTGGTTCCACGACATGGCCCAATACTACCGGTTCGCCCAGCGCAGCAACGTGCGCTGTTCCTATGCCGAAGCCTATCCCAGCAACGACTGGCGGGAAGGCCCCAAACTCTACGTCTCGCTCAAACTGCTCTGGACACCGAAACAGGATGTGGACGCGTTGCTGGACGATTGGTATGCCTGCGCGGTCGGTGTCGAAGCCGCGCATGCCCTCGCCGAGTATTTCGCGTTCTGGGAGGAGTTCTGGACC
>JAAEQP010000529.1 GCA_024231375.1 bacterium
CGCGAAATGGACCAGTTCTGGTACATGACCAGTTCCGCATCCTTCCCAGCCAGATTGCCATCGAAGGGCACGGTTTTCAGTGTAATCGTCTTCACATCCTTCGACACCGAATCCACCCGCAGCAGGTCGGGCGCGTTGGGAAACCGGCCTCGAGGAAGACGCGCGCCGTCGGCGAACAACTGACGGAACTGCCACGCGCCGTTCTTCGCCCCGGCGACCGTGGTGGTCCAGCGGCCGTCGTCTTGCTGGGTCCATCCTTCAATCACGCGGCCTCCCGACACGACCACTGCTTCATCCGGCCACGCGGCATACGTGATGCCATGGTCATCGGTTCCGCCGTCTTCCGGTCCAAACGCCAAAGGCGCGTCGAGCCTGTACGTTCCGGCGCGCAGCAGGACGACAAGATCCTTGTCCAGACCCGCCGACACACGGGTGCGGACGGCTTCCTGCGCCTTGGCGATGGTTGCGAAAGGTTGTTCCACCGTGCCGGGATGAGCATCGTTCCCGTTCGGGGCCACCACGAAATCGGCGTCGGCAGGCGCCGCAAGCATCATCACCGCATTGACCACAAGCACCAGGTTCATCATAATTCTTCTCCTGTTGGATTCATCGGCACCATACAAGATGCCGGCTCGGATGTCACGCCCGGACTTCTGTTCGGATACGGTTGAAGCCAAACCGAGGCGCTGCTATCGTGGCGACGGCTATGCGCGACACACAGGCGGCCACCAACTGCCGCGGCCCGATCCCGCGGCGTTCTGGAGGAGAGAATGAGGGGTATTCGTTGTAGTGGGGTGTGGCTGGCGCTTGCCGTAGGCGCAATGGTCTGGTTCGGAGGACACGCCGCCGACGCGGCAAGCAAGGACGCAATCCCCCTGCCGAGCGAATTGCCCTGGACGCTGCGTGATTGCTACACCTTCGCCGCCAACGGCGCCACCCTCGAATACGCCGTTGACACGGGCGAATGGCGGATCGGCGTCGATGACGTGGGCATGGTCTTGCCGCGGGTGGGATCGGCCGTACTCCTGGCCGATGGGACCGCCATCGACAGCATCGTCCTGCCCGCGGGCACGTCCGACCGGGACCAGGTGACCACGGAATTGGGATACGGATCGGAGTACCACACCAAACTGGCCGCTCCCGGCCCCCTCGCCATACGTCATTCGATCACGGTCCTGCAGGATTACCCTTTCTACATGATCCGGTTTGAGGTGCGGAACACCAGCGACAAGCCCGTGTCGGTGGCTTCCTTGACCCCTGTGGTGACGGGACCCGCCGGCGTCAACCGGCTCAGCGACCAGACGGAATTGGCCGCGCGGCCCATGAACCTCGTTGCCAACCATCCGCTGATCGACCTCGACGCACCGGCATCCGCGGCAGTGCTTCGCGATCCGTCCCACAAACTCGCAGTGGGCATCGCGACCTTTCCAATGACGAAGGCGTCCACCGGGATCCGCGTCCGCCCTCACCAGGGCACATGGCATCTCGAAATTTCCAGCACCTATGACCCTCCTGTCGAGATTGCCCCCGGCGACACCCTGGAGGCCGACCCCGTGCTCATCTGCTGCACCATGCTGGACACCGCCGAAGCCGACACCTATCTTGCCTGGGCCCACAAACGCCGGGCTACCCGTGCGCTGACCCACGGGTGCCCGGAGTCGTGGGTCACGGTGCCCGACACCGGATCCGCCAAGGACCTTGCCGAGGCCACGCAGGCCTGGTGGACCGCCGGTATTCGGTGCGCGCTGGTACCAACCGGGTGGGAGTCCGTGCCCGGATCGCTCAAGGGCGACGACCACCTGTACCCCAAGGATATGTCCAAACTCGCCACCATTATCGATAGGTCCGGCATGGCGCCGGGCATCGCCGTGAATCCGTTGCCCGCACTGGACACTGACGCCGCTTGGCTGGTCGAAGGAACCGATGGACAGCGATGGGTCAACCCCGCCGACCCCGACGGATACCGTCATGCCCTCGGCCAGATGCGGCAGGTCGTCGAATGGGGATACCGCTTCTTCGTGGTCACGCCCACCGGCGTGCCCGACGACGTGCTGAAGGCGTGCGGTCTCACACGCGCCGAGATGACCAATCTCGCCTTCCGCGTCGTGGAAGAAGCCGCTGAAGGACTTCCGGTGTTGCCGGCCAGCGCCGCTGTGTTGGGCGCCGACCCCGATTCCTGGCTTCGCGCCGCTGGCGCCACGCACCACTTCCGCGAACGCGACATCTTCCCCGGACCGGTCCGGTTCGACGCCACCGGCGTAGACACCCTCTCACACGAAACCATTGCCGCCATGGGCATGTTCCGTGGTCCCATCGAGATGGTCGGCATTCCGACGGAAGCGGTTATCCGCCGGGTCGCACGCATCTGTTCGCAACCCCGGCCGAAGTCGTCGCCCATGGACGGCGACGCCGCTGCGCCTCGGTTGTGGCAGGTGGAAACGCCCGATGCGAAGGCTCAACCCTACGCGCGCGTGTTCATGTTCCCGAAAGCAGGCGAATGGCAGCTCGACACAGCGATGGCCCCGAACGCCGGCCGGACTGCGTGGGTCCAGACGAGTGACTCGATCACCGAAGTGACCGGGTCGACGGTGCCGGCCTGCGACACCTTCGCCATTTGTACCGTCGGGTCCGACCCCGGCCGACCCCACGTTGTAGCGAACCCTGGATTGTTCGGCGGCGCCGTACAATCGGTCACCTGGAGTTCGGCGGAGGCCACCCTGAGCGGAGACGTGGACGTGTCGAACTCGGGCGTCGTGTACGTGGCCGTACCCAAGTCCTGGGAGTTCCGTTGGGGCAAAGTGGGTCGCGCGGCCTGGCGTCCCGAACGCAACGGAAAGCTCCTGGCTTTCCGCCTGGACGACGCCAAAACCGGACCCTTCGAACTGAAATTCCGTCGGAACAAGTAGTCGGTTCGGCCGGTGTCCGCCGGGTGCGGCACGGTGAAAGGGCGTGATGACGGACAATCACCAACGGGCCGTGACCGTTGTCTCGGACCTCCATCTGTTCTGCCGCCGGTCGCGGGTGCCCGATCACATGGACGCCCTCCACGATGCGGTGGCCGCGTCGGACCTCTGTGTGTTGAATGGCGACATCTTCGATTTTCGTTGGACCACGCTCGACACCATCGAAGAAACGGTGGACGAATCCATCCGCTGGCTCGACGCGTTCATTTCGCGCCATGCCCACGCCGAAATGCACTACGTCCTCGGAAACCACGACAACGTGTCCGCCTTCACCACCGCCCTCGACCGGTTCGCAACCGAACGGCCCGCCCTCACTTGGCACCCCTACTACGTCCGCTTGGGCGACGCGGTCTTTCTACATGGCGATGTAGCCAACTGGAAGATGGACGCCGACGGCTTGGCCGCCTACCGGCGCGGTTGGCACGACGACGCCAAGAAGGGCAAACTCGTAAACACCATCTACGACATGGCCTTCACGCTAGGCGTTCACCGGTTCGTGCACTGGCTCGCCTTCCCGCGCAAAGCCGTCGCCGACCGCATCCTCCACTACCTCGAATCCGTCAACGAAGGCCCAGACACCGGCCTCAACCACGTCTACTTCGGCCACACCCACCTCGCCCTCGCCGATCACGCCCACGGCGGCCTCTTGTTCCACAACTGCGGCGCGCCCATGCCCGGCCTGAAGTTCACCATCTTCCAGACGACCATTGACGTGGGGTAAGGGGTGATTCGAAGGGTCGCTCACTACCGGTCGGTGTAGATGCCCAAGTGATTGCCGTTCAGCCGTTGGCGGCCCGGCATGTTGTTGTGAATGGGCCGGTTCAGAATCTTCGGAAGCCCGCGCGGCCCTTCGATGACAAGGGCGGTGGATCCGCCGCCATCGAGATTTAGCGCCCGGTGCGCACCCACCCGCGCCATCCATTCGGCCGTTTCCTTCAGGGAAGAACCTACGCTGACATGAGGCTGGCGGCCGTCAATGATGAGAAAGTACAGGTACCGGCCGTCTTCGGACGTGCCAACGGCCGTCCGAGGATGCCGGTCGCCGTCGCCTGCCACGATTACACCGTCCACGATGAGCATCCCGAATCCGCCGACGCCGTTCCAGACAAGGCCCGTGTCGATGGGCGGCGCGGTGACCGTAGCGTTGTTCTCGGCATCCACGAAGAACACACCGAAGGAATCGTGCGGGGGCGAGTAGACGTCGCCGTCGGATGCGGACAGTCCGACTACATCGCGCGGGCTTCCCGGTTCGTCGTTGACTGGCGAGAACGGCGATGCGTTAACGGCCACCTGGCAACCGTGCTCGGTCAGGAACCCGCTGGCAATCTGGGCGTCGGTATCCAGGGGACGGTCGCCGTTGGAGGGGGTCACGAAGAACTCGATGTCGGGATCATCCAAGTCGACGCGCAGGGCGTAGAGCCGGAGCGGCTCAGGCGCTTCCTTGCGCACGGTGGTCACGTCGATGCCGTCGAACAGGGGCGCCCACTTCGGCACGAACGTTGCCTCGGCCCCCGACTCCACGACCTGGACAGGGATGCGTCCACGAAGCGGACACCCCAACGACGCGGAGACCAACACCAACACCAGGAAAGCGCTCTGGATTCGTCGTACGACTCGATTATGCACAGATACCTCCGTTCCAGGACCGGCCATCGTTTTCGCCATGCTACCAGATGAGGGCGGAGTCTGCACGGGAGTCGTTTACACCTCCTCCGTCAGGGCAAGCACGTTCTCGCGGTCAGGTGCGAGATACAGCGCGCTGCACCGGCAGCCCGGGTGGGCCGGCGGATGCGGATCGCCGCTTGGGAACGGCAGTTCAACAGGCATAGCCCCGCGAAGCATGTTATCCCAACATGTAGGACAGACCCGGTCATCATTCTTCGTGCGCCATCGCTTTTCGCGGATGTCGAGGCATTCGCTCACGACGTACGCGCCGAATTCCAGCAGTCCCGCCGCAAGGTCGCGCGCCGCGCCGGAAATGTACGCTACAGACGTGTTCAGGTACCCCCGGATGGCGGTCATCACCTGCCAAAGCGACCCACCCTCTTCCAGCGCCTTCCGGATGACGGACGCCAACCCTTTCATGAATCTCCGGCCCAAGGAATTCAGCACCTGCAACGCCCGCGTTGCGGTTCCCGACCGAAGCCGCCCAAGCGCCGTGACCGGCACCTTCAGTTGCAGGCGGAACCGTTTCGCCCAGACATCCAACGCCAACTCCGCGCCCAAGCGCGCTACCCCTCGGACCGCGTCCCGCAACCCGTTCACGATACCCCCATCGACCCGCTCACTCCACTGCGTCAGAATCGACTCCACGCCTCGAGGCAGCAGCGAGCGGTTACTCGCACTCTCCAACGCCGCCTCGATCTCGCCAGACGGGAACCGGTCCGCCAGAAACGCCACGTGCCGGTGCAGGAACGGCTCCAACCGCGCACCCGCCTCCTCAATCGCCTCGTTCGTCACCCCGCTCGATGCGAAACCGCCGTCCTCATCGCGGACCGAAGCCGCACCACGTTCCCGGCCCCACGCATCTACCCCGCGCCCATTCGTCACATCATCCATACGCCACCTCCAGAATGTCCCTCATAGGATCGGCCCGGCGTGTTGCCCATTTGGATGGGATGATGATGAAGACCCCTCACCCTAACCCTCTCCCGTTGGGAGAGGGCGAAGGTCGGGTCCAAACCGGTAACGTTGTTTACGAATCAGACCGGGGACGTTGTTTACATCGTATGGTATTGGCAGGAGGGATTGCTGATGCCTTGGAAGGAACAACGTGCTTTGGATATTCGATTGGAGTTCGTCATGGACGTACTGCGTGGTGAGGCGAG
>JAAEQP010000530.1 GCA_024231375.1 bacterium
CGGGCGGCACGCGCACCTGCACATGCACAACGAGCGCGGTCACACCGGCCACCCGGCAGATGGCTTCCTCCGCGGCATGCTTGTCCGCAAAGCTGTCGGCGCTGCCAGAAATCGTCACGACGCCGTTCTTGACGCGAATGGCAAACCGGTCGGCATCCACCGCCGGATCCCATTGCAGTTCGTCTTCCACATCGCCCTTGAGCTGGATGTCGTTCTTCATGGTGGCCTCCTGGCACAACGTCCGGACTCAGTGAGACAGCAAGACGGGTACGGTCATGGTGTTGAGCAGCGTGCGCGTCACCCCACCCAGCACGAGCTCACGCAAACGGCTGTGCCCGTAGCCCCCCATCACGATCAGGTCGGCGCCGAAATCGGCGGCGCGCGATAGCAGCATCTCGCCAATTGCGACGTCGGAATCCACACAGCGCGCTTCCTCAACCGTGGGTTCAATCCCATGTGCCAACAGCGTGCGGGCGACTTGGCCAACCGTCGTGTCCTCCGCCCAATGTCGCGGACGGTCACCCGTCATCTGCAGCAC
>JAAEQP010000531.1 GCA_024231375.1 bacterium
CCCGGCGCTCTCGGGACATGTTGAGAATCCAGCCCGCCCGGCCGCCTTTCGTGATGCCGACGTCCACCATGGGAATCGCCAGCTCAGTGGTCCACCCGTTCTCTTCCGTTGCGACACCCACGACGCAACCGGAGTTCCAGGCGTTCATCTGCTCGTTGCCTTCGTTGAAGACTTGGGCGTCGTAAACTGCGCCCAAGGGGTTCACGATGAAGTGAAGATACCGGCTACCGTCCAGGTCCGCACCGAGCATCACCTCGACGCAATCGTCGTGATACAGCTTACCGTCACGTTCGGTGACGGTCTTGCGCTGGCCGGCCATGTCGGGCTCGTCAGCGCGAATCGCCACGTAGACGGTCGCGTCGTCGGCTGCTACCTTGAAGTGAGTCTGGACCTCCATCACGACTTCCGGCCTGTTGAGCTGTTTGAAGCCGGAATGCCACTCACCGCCCTGCCAGATGGCGTCGTCCAGTTTCCCGTCGATGGCGGGCGGGACCTCCGCGTGCAACGCCTCTACAGACAAGCCAGCGGCGAGCGCCCCTGACGCCAACAGAACGAACCCCATCAGAACACAGAATGTGCGCATGTCATCCTCCCCCCCGTTGAAAAGCATCGATTCCGCAGCACCGTCTATCTGGCCAACCAGGGTACCCGCGTGGGAGAGGCAGATCAATCTTCAACAAGAAGAGCCGGG
>JAAEQP010000532.1 GCA_024231375.1 bacterium
AGGGTGGCGTTATCGTCGGTGGGCAGCAGGGCGGTGAGTTTCCGGTCGGCCGAGCCGGTTTTCAGGAGGTAGCCGCCCGGCATTTTACCGCATACGCCTCCGCCTGCGGAACCTCCCCCAGCCTTGTGCGGGCGATACACGACGAGGAATTCCATCTGCTTCTGTTTCTCTGTGGTTCTGGCGGTAACGTGCCACTCGCGCAGGCTGACGCGGGAGCGCGGGTTGGGGTCGTATTCATTGGTCTGTTCGAAGGTCAGATCACGCGGCTTGATAAAGGTGATCCCGCAGGCGGCGTGGCCGTTGGTGACCTTGATGTGTCTGGGATTGTCCAGGTCGAACTCGTTGACGGCGTGGAGCCAGTATTCGAAGGTGGACGGCTCGTTGGTCCTCAGGCGGTCGTAGACGATGACGAGGTCGGGCTTCACGAAGATAATGGCGCGTTTGAACAGTTCAACGCCCGACCCATACGAATCGCCCACGTCACCGACGACGACGTCGATGTCCTCGGTGGTCTCAAACGCGGTGATCTTGCCTTGCGCGCGGGCGGAGTGCTTCATTTGCTCTTGCCCGTTGATCGTGATGCAGTTGGTCGAGCGCGTGCTCCACATCCAGTTCTTGTGATGGGCGCTGCCATAGATGTCACGGTA
>JAAEQP010000533.1 GCA_024231375.1 bacterium
CACGCGCTTCTTTCCGTCGCCTGCAACGGTCAAGGTAGTACGACAGCAGAACCGCCTGCGTTGCCGGTGTGAGCATAACGTAGGGATCACAGAGCAGTGATGCTACATCGTACGCTGCGGCGCCCTGTCGCATGCCCTGGAAATCTATGAGTACCGGTTTGCGGCCACGGAAGAATACGTTGCTCGACTGCATGTCTCGGTGGACCAGCACGGGCCGCAGAGCTTCCAGGGACCGTGACACCGTACGCAGGTCGGCCATGACCCCGGTTACCGTGGATTGGTCGATGTGCAGCGTCGCCCGCATGAAGTGGTCAGCCATCAGGCGACGTTCCCAGGCGTAGAGAGCGCGGTCAAACTCCGGTTCCAGGCCGACGTGGGCCTCAAGATAACGAAGCGGCACCGAGTGAAGCGCGAGCATGGTATCGATTACCGAGGTGTAACGGCGCAGGAGAGTGCCCGCGTCGGCGCCGGAGTCTACCCAGTCCTGAAGGGAAGTGTCCCCGAGGTCCTCAAGAACGCACAGCCCACGAGAGGGTAGGTCCAGGAGGACGCGGGGAACGCTGACGCCGCGTGACGCAAGAAATTGCGCATGGCCCGCGTAGCGTGAGTTTTCACTGCGTTCATCCGTGTAGGTAACAAGGATGGCTGAGCGGCCCCGTCTGCGGGAGAGACGCGTGAAAGCACGCGCAGATCCACGGTCGGCGAGGGGTATGACCACGGTTGAAGATGCGTCCCATTTGAGCTCGCGGAGCACGGTGCGTACCGGCGTATGCGGGGAAAGGTCGTCCGCACGCACGACAGGTCCGTCAGCGCGTGAGTTCACTGTCACGCCCGCCCCAACGATCGCGTTCTCCAGGTCCGCGCCAGGGCCAACTGTCGCGCCAGGCCAGATGACGGAATTGGCGATCTTCGCCGCGGCAGATATCCGAGCGTCGTCCGCGGCGCTCACAAAAGAGGATCCTGATCGTGAACCGCGCGGCGCGTAGCGGGAGCGGAAGGTTGAATGGGCGGAGATATATCGGGACGGGGTACCCATGTCGGCCCACGATGCGCCCGGATCAACAACTGCCGCTACGCGCTTGCCATGTGCCATGGCGCGTTCGTAGGCGTCGACGAGAGTAGAGAAGGGATCCCGCGCTATGTACTTAAAGATGCCGGGTGAGACGAGCTGTACTCCGCAGAACGTGGCGGTACCAGGTGCTCCGGCGTCCTTGCTGCGGAAGGAGGAGATGAAACCACCGCGTGACGTCTCG
>JAAEQP010000534.1 GCA_024231375.1 bacterium
CGCGCCTACGCTCTGCAGGGAAATCCGGCTCTCGATCAGCCGGTTCATCACATATCCCAGGACCAGCCCGGCCACGGTCCCAATCAGGAACAGGCGGGCCCCATGGCGCAACACATGCTTCAGAATGTCCGCGGGTGCAGCGCCCAGGGCCATGCGGATTCCAACTTCAAAAGACCGTTGCGCGACCCAGTAGGCGAGGACACCGTAGGTGCCCGCGCCGGCTAGGACCAGCGCCATTGCTCCGAACACGAGGCCCACGACGGCGGAGAATCGCGCCTCGGCCACATCCTCTTGGATGATCCGCTCCATGGTGGTGACTGAATCCACCTTGATCTCGGGATGCTGTTCCGCGGCCGCGGCGACCGATTCGCGGATGCTGTCGGCGAGACCGAGGGTGTTGCGCTGGACTCGCGCGACAACGGAGAACCGCCACGGGATCGTTTGCTCCGCGGGCAGATACAGTCCAGCGTCGTCACAGAAGTCCACGGCGATGAAGTCGCTCGCGCGCACATCCTTCACCACACCGATGATCGTGCAGGGCGATGTCCGCGACAACATGACACGCTCCCCTACGGCCTCACCGTCCGGGAAGAGCCGCTTCACGAATCGTTCGGAGCACACGGCCACGGGCATGGTGCTCTCTCGATCGGAGTCGTCGAACAAGCGTCCACGAACGAGGGGGATCCCCATCACGCCAAAGTAGTCGCGCGACACGTGCCGGATACGAGGTCTGAGGTCGACGTCGGAACCATCGGTCATGACGGACGTACTCGTAGGACAATCCCGGATGGGGACCGACTTCGCGATCGCCGCGTGCTCCACGCCGGGAAGTGCCCTGACGCGCGCCAGCATGTCGGCCTGAAGGGCGAGCACGCGCTGACGAGCCTCCCCCTCCTCCGATTCCTGGCGGAGCGGAAGCGCATTCATCTTGTTCGTTGCCAGAACGTTCTCTACGTCGAACCCCACGTCGGTCTGCATACTCATCAGGCTGCGTCCCAGAATCGCACCGCTCCAGAGCACGGCGACGGCGACGGCAATCTCGGCTATCACGAAGAACCCCAAGAACCGCGAGTGACGCGCCGATCCGCCACCGGACCCACTGCCTTCGTTCAGCGCGGCCTGCAGGTTCAACCGGCGGGTCGCTGCCCGCACCGGCACGACCCCCAAAAGCAATCCAACAGCAATGGACACCAGCAGCGCCACGCAGAGTACGCCGCCGTCTACCTCCACAACAGCGGATCGGGGCAGGCGCACGGGAAGCAGCGACACCATGAGCGGAAGCGCCTTCCAGGCAAGCAGAACTCCCAGCAGGCCTGCCGGGATGGACAGGACCAGGCCCTCTGCCGCCATCTGGCGAGCTAAGCGCCACGTCGTGCCGCCCAATGCCGCGCGAATGGCCGCCTCCTTCCGTCGCCCAAGGGCCCGGGTGAGCACGAGACTTGCCACGTTGGCCCACGCCGTGAAGAGAACGAGGGCGGTGGCGGCGGACAGGAGGACGATAGGGCCGCGCACTCGCCGACGCACACGCGCGCTAGGCGATTCGACCCCGACTCTGACGCCTTGGTCTTTGCCGATGTACTCCCGGACGATGCGTTGCCACATCTGGTTGAGATCGGCCTTGAACTGCCGCGTACTCACGCCCGGCTTGAGCCGTGCCATCGCGATGTAGCCGTTGTTCATCCAGTTGGTCGCGGCCTCGGGGCGATCGCGAATCGTGAAGTAGAGATCCGGATCGCGCCAGGGGATCCCCCGCAGTTCCGCCGTCGCTTCACCGGACAGAATCTCCACGGGGAAGTAGAAGCCTTCCGGCAGGATCCCGATCACGGTACACGGTTTTCCGCCATAGAGCACCTCGGTGCCTACCGCGTCCGGATCGCCTCCGAACCGGCGCTGCCAGAAGGGGTAGCTGAGAACCGCGGCGGGCGCCGCACCGTACTCGTCTTCTTCGGGTAGGAAAAAGCGCCCCGCGGATGGCGCCACACCGAGTACCCCGAAGGTGGTCGCGGTGACATGCAGCGCGACGCATTGATCCGAAGTGCCCCGCCAGGTCAGCGATTCCCCCTGAAGATCTTGATCGGCGACGGCGACCCCTTCGATGAACCGGCTACGCTCGAGCATATGGTCGATCGCGGGGGGGCTGATTCCCAACGGTTCGCCAGGGCTGGAGGGATGCTCGCCATACACGATGGCCAGACGATCGGGTTCGTCGAACGGCAGGGGCGCGAGAAGCACGCCGCTCACTACCGAGAAGACGCACGTCACTGCACCGATGCCCAGCGCCAACGCCGCCATGGCCAGCAGCGACATGCCGGGCGCCTTCAGAAGAAACCGCATGCCCAACCGGATATCTTGCAGCAGTCCGTACACTCGCAGCCCCTATCTACACTCCAAGCCCTCGCGTGATGGCGGGGCCGTTCTCACCCGCACCGCGGGTCCTGTCTCACCCCTGCCGGAGCACTTCCATGGGATCCAGCCGCGTGGCGCGCCACGCGGGCACGCAGCACGCGGGCAGCACGATGACGAACAGTACGGCAACGCCCAGCGTCAGCGACAGCGCGTCGCCCGCGCCCACGCTCTGCAGGGAAATCCGGCTCTCGATCAGCCGGTTCATCACATATCCCAGGACCAGCCCGGCCACGGTCCCAATCAGGAACAGGCGGGCCCCATGGCGCAACACATGCTTCAGAATGTC
>JAAEQP010000535.1 GCA_024231375.1 bacterium
CTCGCCGTTGACGACCGGACGGACCCGAGTGACCCACGCCCGCTTCGACTTGACGTACTCGAGCGGCGAGGCGAGCTTCTTCTTCTTGGCCTCGGCGTGGTCGCGCATGTGGCGGTCCATCTCGCCGATGACCCCCGTTGGCGGTGCCATCGGGTTCGCCTGTATGAGCCTCTGCCGCTCCGCGGCGTGCTCTTCGATGTGGACGTCGTCCGCGTCGTAGTCCTTGACGCGCACATCTTCACGCCCGAACCGCTCATTCTCTTCCTGAGCGTCTTGGCGTGCCTCATCCTCGACGCCGGAATCCCACCCGAGTTGGGCGTCGTACCCGACCTGAGCGATGCCGAAGCGTCCCAAGATCGCGTCGAGCGAACACAACTGAGACGTGCGCCTGAGCCCCACGTGCTCGGGGATGTTGCCCGCGACGTTCGCGAAGAGTTGGTTCAGAGCGTTCGGGTTGCCGGGCGTGACGCAACTGTACGTGGGCGCCTGCGCGTACATGGACGCTTCCATCGCGCGCACGAACATGCCGACGTAGTTGGTCTGCCGGTGGTCGGGGTCGCTCTCGTCCATCGCTTCCACGCCGCCCGGCCAATACTCGTTCTCGTACCAGCGGGTGAACTTGCGGCGGGCTTCCTTGTCCTTGTACCGCTGCGCCTTGGACATCGCGATGCGCCCGTCCCATCGCGCGATTTCGGTCGAGTGTTTCGCCATGTCTATGTCCTAGCCTGTGTGGAACGAGAGAACGCGCC
>JAAEQP010000536.1 GCA_024231375.1 bacterium
CCCACATCGATGCGTTCCTTGATACGGGCGATTGTGAGCGCATCGCGCTCGTGGGTGTGGGCAACCTGGGCAGGGCGTTGTTGTCGTACTTCGTGGGCCGGGGACCCCAGTTCACGATCACGGCGGCCTTCGATCAAGACCCGGACCGTGTGAATCGCGTGATAAACGGTTGCCGCTGTTATCCGGTGGAGCAGTTGGCCGAGGTCATTGAAGAGCAGGACATCCAGTTGGGCCTGATCGCGGTGCCGGCGGGCCAGGCCCAGGACACGGCGAACCAGTTGTGCCGGGCGGGTGTTGCGGGATTGCTGAATTTCGCCCCGGTTCGGGTGTGGGTACCCGAAGGGGTTTATGTTGAGAATGTGGACGTAAGCATGTCGCTGGAGCGGGTGGCGTACTTCGCCCGACCAAGCGAGCCGGTTCGTTCGACGGCGAACCGGTCATAGCAGGCAGGGATTGCCAGGTTAAGAAGGGACAGTGCAGCGATGGCAGTGTGCAACCACAACGAGTTGAAGACGGACATCGAGTCGGTGCTCGACAAGTACCCCGACGCGACGCGGGATGCCCTCATCCCGATCCTCCAGGAAGTGCAGGAGAAGCACGGGTACCTCTCGCGCGACGCCATCGTGCGGATCGGTGCGCATCTGTCGCTGCCGACCAGCAAGATCTATGGCGTGGCTACCTTCTACAACCAGTTCCGGTTCGAGCCGCTGGGGCGGTATCACATCCAGGTGTGCCGGGGCACGGCATGCCATGTGAAGGGATCGGCGGCGGTCCTCGACGCGTTCATCCACGAACTGGCGGTCGAGGCGGGGCAAACCACGGGCGACGGGCTGTTCAGTCTCGAAGTGGTGGCGTGCATCGGCGCGTGCGGACTGGCGCCGGTGATCTGCGTGAATGGCGAGTTCTTCGCGGAAGTGACGCCCGCGAAGGCACGGGACCTCGTCGAGGAATACCGGGAGAGGGCCGAGGAAGATGAGTAAGACCAACCAACCATGCGATTGTTCGGCGGAGGTCCGCCCTGAATTGACCCGGTGTCTGTTTGACGACGCCCGAGGTCAGGAGCAGATCGAAGGATTGGACGACACGGGGGTGGCGGCGCTGGTGCAGGACCGGATGGCCCTGTTGCAGCGCGACGCCGTGGACCGTCCGGTCGTATTCGTGGGCGCGGGCACCTGCGGTCTGGGCGCGGGCGCCGCGAAGACGTTGAGAGCCGTCCACTCGTATCTGCGCGCCAAGCGCATCGACGCGGACGTGGTGGAGGTGGGCTGTATTGGGCTATGCGCCGTCGAACCGATGGTCGATGTGCAAATGCCCGGACGCACCCGCGTTTCGTTCAAACGGATCACCGAAGACAAGGTCCGAGGCTTGCTGGACGGCATGTTCGACGGGAACGTCCCCCTCGAGCATGCGCTGATGCAGCACCGGAACCCGAACCTGAAGGCTTGGGACGATGTCCGATTCGTAGAGGACCATCCCTTCTTTGGCCCCCAGACCCGCTGGGTGCTGGCGAACTGCGGCGTCATCAATCCCCGCAGCCTGGACGAGTACGTGGCGCACGGCGGGTACCGGGCGTTCACGGAAACCATCCGCAACATGACGCCTGCCGAAGTATGCGATCTGGTGGAGACGAGTGGTCTCGCGGGCCGCGGCGGCGGCGGATTCCCTACGGGCAGGAAATGGAAGTTTGCCCTGGGTGGCGAGGGATCCCAGAAATATATCGTGTGCAACGCCGACGAAGGCGACCCCGGTGCGTTCATGGAC
>JAAEQP010000537.1 GCA_024231375.1 bacterium
CGTCGTAGCGTTCCAGAGCGCCTTCGGCGATGTCGTCGTCGAGTACCACCTCGAAGGGCACGTGGTTCATCATCAGGAGCGAGGCAAAGGGAAGCGTTTGTTCGTTGTCGTATCCCGCCAACCTTGCGCTCGACGAAAACCATGTCGACGCGGCCGACATGAGTACCGCAACGCGTGCCTCCGCGCGACGGCATGCCTTGATCAACGGCCCGTAGGGTTTCACCAAGCTGTCGCCCATCTCTCGAATGGCCTCGAAGGTCGCCGGCGATGCGTAATACGGGTCCTGCCCCGGCCGGTCCGGCGATAGACGGCCCGCCGAGTAGAAGCAGAGCACGTCCGGCCGTTGCGACAACACCAGCCACATCGCCTCGCGGGCGTAGTCGGGTCCCGCCGTAAAGTACGGATCTTTGCCCGCAAAATCGGCCGACAGGTCCGCCGTCGACTCGTCCAGAGGGATTGCGAACCGGCCATAGACGAACAGCGTGATGTCTTGCTGCACCAACTGGCCCTCGGGTCGCGCAGCCGCCTGCATGTACGTGGTGTAGCAGAGCCGCTTGATGTCGGGATGCCCGTAGGTCCACGTCGCGATGAGGTCCAAGCCTTTGTGCGACCCGCGAACCGGCGCCAACCGGTACGGTTCGTGCCACGTGATTAGGTCCGGGTCGTGGCGTTTGATGATGGCGTTCTGGGCTTCCTGCATGGGCGCCGTGCCGTGACCGCGTTGCCACCACCACTGGAGAAACCGGTACCGGTCGTTGGCGTCCTCGAGGATACCGTTCTTCGGCGCGTGCGATCCTTGCCCGACGACCCAGCCCTTGTCGTTCACGAACTTACGCGCGTCAAGTCCGATCTCTTCCTGCGCCGCGCGCACGGCCACGTCGTTCACACAGAAGGGTGGCTGAACTTCGGAGTTCAGCATCACGTGCCGCAGCCCCGGATGGGACCCGTACGCCGCGAGCCACGAGTCCGTGACCCGCTTCGCATGATCGACAACGGCGGGTTCCAAGGGGCAGATCTTCTTGCTGCGCGTGCCGTCCGGCAGCAGCCCCCGCGTGGCTTCGTCTTCCTCGATGATCGCCGCGCTGATGCTGCGCATGTAGAAGCCCAACTCGAACCCAACCCGCGCGGCGTCGTCCAGCGACTTGGCGATGCTCGCGGCGCGATCGCTATCGGGATCGTAGGGGTCCCGGACGGATCCCGTAAACCCGCCAGTGAAGCCGTGCGTCATCCACCATTCCGGCTCGGAGCCGCCACCCCACCGCCACACGGGCAGGCGTTCCGTGTCATAAGCGGGTGCGATGGTCAGCGGGAACCGCGCCACGCCAATGGCCTCGTCGCCACGGAGCAATCGCGCACGGACCGTGTAGTCGCCCGACCGCAGAAGCGACGTGTCGACCGTGTACCTGCACACGCCGTCCCGGACCACGCATGTGGCGTCCAGCCAACCGCTTGCATCAAAGACGACACGGTCGGCGTCGCCTGCGTGCAGGATGAGTTCGCACGACTCGCCGCGCAGATACACGTGGCGGGTGTTGGCGAACTCGGTGTCGCCCTCGGCGGCGACGGCACCCTGCGCGCAATAGACAGCCCCTATGACAGCGATGACAGCACCGGCCAATCCGCGACCCATATCTGTTCCCTCCGATTGATTGATCGTCAGCCCCTATTCAACACCGAGTTCCGCGGCAAGATCCAGCACCGTGAATCGGCTCCGAATGAACCGGGCACGTGTCAGCGCCTCGGTGTATTCCTCCACCGACGCCTCGGTATCCTCGATCTCCGCGGGGCCCCCGCTCCGGCGAATGGCGTCGGCCACGGTCTCGGACGGCAGCAGGTCCTGTCGAACCGCCTCTCCGAGGGCCTCGAACTTCGTGCGAAACCGTTCGATCTCGGACGTCAACGCAGCCTTGTCCAGAGCCTTTTCATCCCACTCGCTCTGGACTTCGCCGGCGATAGGTCCCCAATCTTCCACGATCCATTCGCGAATGGTCTCAGGCGACGGGTGCGATTCAGCTAACGCTTCCACGTCGATATCGGCCGGGTCGATCGCCAACAACCGCTCCCACAGGCGCAGGCAATGCACCGTGCCCACACCTACCTGCACGCCGTGCAGATCGTTGGGCGTTCCGTAGAGGGCCTGCTTCATGTCGAGGTAGTGCGAAATGAGGTGTTCGCCGCCCGAGGCAGGGGCCGACGATCCCGCCACCAGCATGGAGAATCCCGACAGCAACAACGCCTCCAACGCCAGCCCTACAGCGTCCGGTTCGGCGCGGCCAATGGCGTCCACGCGGTCGAGAACTTCCTCCAACACGCCTTCGTAGAATTGGAGCGCATTCGCGTCGTAATACTCATTGCGCAGTATGTGGGCGGCGCGCCAGTCGGCGCCTGCCGAGCATTTCGAGAGAAAATCCGCCACTCCCGCCGCCACCATGCGTTGCGGTGCCGTCGCCACCACTTCCGGGTCCGCGAACACGCCCGCGGCAGGCGTACACGGCACCGTCCGCTTCAACCCGCGCACCTTCATGGCCACAATGCCCGATGTGTATCCGTTCATCGACGCGGCGGTCGCGGACAGCAACACGGGCCGTTCAAGCTTCGTCCCCGCGTACTTCGCCAAGTCGCAGAGCGTGCCGGACCCCACCGCCACGAAGAACTCGTCGTCCGCGCCCGCCGTGGCCACTTCTTCGCCCAGTGTGTCGGACGCGTCCAGCGGTTCCGGCCCGTACACCATCTCAGTGATCCGCATGCCTTGCGCGTCCAACGCCTGCAGTACCGCTTCCCCGCCGACGGCGCGCGTGTTCTCGTCCGACAACACCAGGCACCGCGTGCCGCAATGCTCTTTCGCATACGCAGCCAAACGGACGGCTGCGTCGTCACCCATGTAACACACGTCGATTCCGGTGCCGGGAAACCCTTCGAGTGCCTTGTCCAATGCCACACCCAACAGACTCTACTCCTCTTCGCTCTCGATACGCCGCAATTTGCGCCACAGGGTGTTCCGCCCGATTCCGAGCACCCGTGCCGCCTTGGCGCGGTTGTATTGACACCGCCGGAGCGTCTCCAGGATCGTGTCCCGCTCGACGTGCTCCAACGTCCGCAACTCGCTTTCCCCGTCGCCACCACCCGCTCCCACCGCGCGTCCCACCATGACGGTCGCTTCGCCCGGTACCAGGGGCACGATCACATACCCGTACACGCCGCGCCGCATGACGGCAACGGCCTCCGCGACCTTCCCCGAAGGAACCAGCAGCAGCACCGGCCCGGCGGTGGCCATCGACTCGGCCCGCACGAAATCGTCTACAATGACAACATCGTATCCCTCGGACGACACAGCGAAACCGTCCGCTTCCAGCATGTAGCGGAGAGTGACGCGGACTGCGTCATCGTCGACATCAAGATGCACACGCGGCATGCCCCAAAGGCTACCACGAAGGGGGAGGGAAGTTACACGTGCCGATCCACATCCAGCCTGACCAGACGGTTAGGGATTGCGGAGCTATTGATCGCTGCTCTAGAATAGCCTGCACACAAAGAACGGACAGCAGGCAACACCGAATACGAGAGTGTGCAGGGATGCAGTCAGCCAAGAAACGGGGTCGCGAGAGCACTGGAGCCGTCGCCTACGACGGAACAGGTGTCGTCTTGGGCTGCCTTGTCGCCCTTGCGGGGGGCCTTCTGTTCACTTCCGGCGTGGTCAAGGGAGGCCTGGTCTCGCTCGCGCCGTGGGTTGTGCTGGTCGCGACGGTCGTCGTCGTCAGCCTTCTCGTGGGATGTCTTCCCAAGGTTCAATTCAAGGATGGCCTGCTGCGCAGGACATCTGTTCTGGGCACCACGGTCGAGATCGAGCTTTCCGAGGCCACCGGTATCGAGGCCGAGCACTACGGCGGTCTCTATGCTGTGTCGTCACCATCGGAGCGCATTCGACTTCCTTTGGGGTGGCCGGGAGCCAAGAAGCTACTCACTGAGGTGTGCCGGGCCTTCGTTGCCTGCCAATACGATGGAAGGGACCTCAAGCGCTGGACGGTGTCGCTGGACTCCAGCTTCGAGAATCTCTTTCGAGGAGCACGTGCATATCCGGAAAGGATCGAGTTCGAGGTGGCCGGGATCACGGTGATCGATCCCAACGGGGCCAGAGAACTGGAGGCGTCTCGCATCCGCGACGTTCGGTATGCGAATCTGGGCGGGCCACGTGGAGGAAGGAAGGGCCTCGTGATCGTCGCAGGAGATCCTGAAGAGTATGTCATGATTCCGCGTGACCTCGTCTCACAACCACTGCCGTTGATACGCGCGGTCCTCACGCGCCTCTACGGGACGCCGTAGTGCGATTGGCGTGAAAGGCGGACATGAGGCCCGCTACGCCCTGCGAAACCCGCGGGTGGTCTGCACCACGGCGTATATCGTGGCGCCGATGAACAGCAGGCCCACGACCTTGTTCACGTAGAAGAACATGCCGAGCGAGGCGGTCACGAACACGCCCAGCATGCCCGCAAAGGCGGTCAGAATCGGCAAGACGAAGGACCAGTTGCCCTGGAGCACGGCCTGCTTGATCTCGCCGAAACTGAACTCACTCTGGCCGCCCACGGCAACGGCTTCGCCTTTGAACCCCGTCTTCTCCACGACCGTGGCGCCGTCGTCCACGTCGTGCATCATGGACGCCACCATCTCCTCGCCTACATCCGAACCGCCCCGCCGCTGATGCTCGCCGTGCCGCACAATGGTCCACACAATGCCCACGATCACGGCGACCCAGCTCAAGATGAATAGAACGAGTATGGTCACGCCCATGGAACGGTCCTCCCGGATGCTGCTGCTTTCGAAGCGCAGGATACCACATTCGACGGGCCTCCGCTTGCGGCGTCTACAAGGGTGCGCTATAGTCCGACTCAACTTGGCGCTACGGCGGAAAGGGTTCCCATGACAACCGCGTATCTGTTCGCGTGTGCGGCCGTGTTGGCCGCCGACGTCGAACCCATACCCGCGCTCACGAGCATGTTCACGGGCGGGACCGTCACGGACTGGCCGGGACTCGAGGCCTACACCGGCCTTCGCGCGGCGAACGCCGTGGTGGGCGCGGACCGCCAAGCGGCGGCCCGGTACAACTACGACCAACTGCAACGCAATTACGGCGAGAACGTCGACTTCCAGTTACGGCGCGAACAGGCCATCCTGTGCCCGCAGACGGTCGAGTTTCTCTACTCCGAATTTGCGCCGTCGAAAACCCGCTACGTCCAGGGGTCGCGGCCCGTCCTGGAACGCGTCGTCGCCGAAGCCACGGCCGGATGTGCCACAGACACCGACAAGGCCTTGGCCCTGATGCGCCGGTGCCGCGACAACTACGACGAGAAGTGGTACGGCAACGCCTTCGACGAGTACATCTACGGCGGCACCGAAGAGGAACTGCTCGAAAAGGGCGAGATTCTGTGCGAATGCCTGGGTCGACTGCACGTGGCCTTGTGCGAAATCGCAGGCATTCCCGGCCGCGTGGTCATGCACGTCATCGGCGGCCATATCTGCTCCGAGGTCTACATCGACGGGCACTGGGCTTACATGGACCCGCGCTGCGGCATGTACTTCCGCAAACCCGACGGTACGCTGGCGTCGGTGTGGGACCTCATGCAGCATCCCGGACTCATCAACGCCCAAGCGGACGACGTCAAGGCGGACGCCGCGCCGTGGTGGACGTGGGACCAGCGCGCGTGGAAGTGCCGCACCCTCTACTTCACCCCCCAGGAGGTCAACGGGTTCCAGAACTACAGCCTGGCCGACTCGGGTAGGTATACCTACGCTCAGAAGACCATGCAACAGGTCATAGATGACGGCATGTTTGAGGTGAACAAGAAGTACTGCGCGAAGATCCTGGCCGTATTCGGGTTGACGGAGGACGAACTCGCGCGTATGGGGGCCGACGCCGAATAGGCCGTCGGACGTAGGAGGTTAGGCCATGTTTCTCGTAGCAGCGATACTCACGACGGCCGCGGCCGGTCAGGCGCAAGGGGGCGAGGCCGCTGGGTCCGAATGGGGCCGTCAACCCCTTCGTACCATTCCCATTGCGTACAGGCACGACGGATTCAGCATCTACTTCCACGAAGAACGCCCCATGACGCCGGAACGGCTGTGCGAACGGTTCGTGGACCCGCTTGCGGGCACCAATGCCACCATCAATGTGTGGGGCGTGGGGCCGGGCAGCGTGTTCTGCTACGACACCAAGGTGGGCGAGGTGTTCGGCGAAGGGTTGACGGACGATCAGCGCGCCATGCTGCGGGAGGGCGATCTGCGGGTCCACGCGAATGTCATGGGACTCATCGAGTCTGGCAAGGGCCCTTTGCGGATAGCTGTGGAACGGTCCCACGAACTGGGACTGAAACTCATCGCCCGGCTTGAGATAAACCACGAATACGGTCCCGCTTCCGACGACAACTGGCAGTGGGTGGCCTTCGTCGGCAGCTTCAACAAGACCCATCCCGAATGCCGCATTGGCGACGGCGTACTCCTCGACTTCAAACACAAGGAAGTCCGCGACTTCAAACTGTCCATCTTCCGCGAAACCTTGGAGGCCGGGGCCGACGGCGTGTCGATCGATCTCGCGGTCTACCCGCCCTTCTTCGCCGATCCGGAAGCGGGCACGCCCATCATGACCCAGTTCATGCGCGATGTGCGCGCCCTCCTCGACGAATTCACCGGCTACAACGACCCCCGCAAGGAAATGATGGTGCGGCTCCCCGCACGCAACGCCAACGACTTGGGCCTCGACTGGCAGACGTGGTTGCGCGAGGGGTTGGTCGACTATCTGGTCCCCACCCACTACCGCCCCAACGAACAGTTCGACGTCGCTGTGGACGAGTACATTGCCCTGGGCCGCGAAACGAACACCAAGGTCTACCCCTGCATCTGGCAGGTGCTCGGATTCGTCGATACGGATCCCCGGCCGCAGGACGACGACACGGGCAACCGCCGGTACGACAAACCCAAGACACCCGAGATGTTCAACGCTCAGGCGCTCCTGTTCCATCGTGCCGGTGCCGAGGGACTCCAACTGGGATTTTCGGAAGACCAGTGGCGGCTGCGCCCGTATCTCAACGACCTGGCCGACGGCGAGAAGATGCTGGTGGCCGACAAGCACTATATGGTCGACGTGCTGGGCCACTGTCCCATCGAGTTTCCGCTGCCCGAGATCGCGCCGTTTACCGTCGAGCAGACCGTCCCCTTGCGCATCGGCGACGACATCCCCGCCGCCCGCGAGAAGGGCTACACCGCCAAAGCCACCATGGTGCTTTACGCCAAGCCCATGCAGACGGGCGAGACGCTCCTCGTCTACGTCAACGGCCACGGCCCCATTACCGTTTCCGGTGAGCACGGCGTGCTGGATGCCAACGCGGTTCCTCTGAATCCGCGCAAGATCAGCGAGAACATATTCGACAAGGAATGGTGGCGCCGGGGCGAACAACGCATGCCCGTGGACGCCAGTTGGTGGACGCTGGGAACGAACGAGATCCGCTTCGAGTTCACCGGCGCTTCCGCCGACCGCGAGCAGAAGTTCCATATCACCTGGGTGGACCTGCTGCTGGATTACGAAAAGACGGAGTAGACGAACGGCGCCACCGGTTGGAGGAGATTATCATGAGATCATGCGTTGGACGGTTGCCCGTTCTCATCTGCGCGGTGGCTGTGCTCGCAGGATGCGTTTCATCGCGGACCGGCAGCGCCGCCAAACTCGTCGGGACGGACGGCATCAGCGATGTCCTTGAGGTCTTCCAGGTAGACAAGAAGAAGCCCTACGTCGTCGAGGGTGTCGAGCGGACCGTGGGGGCGGGATTCCAACCGTCCGTGACCGCCGATGACAAGGGGAACATCCACGTCTTCTTCCAGGCGCGCCTCGACAGTTCGGACGACCGTGCCGAAAAACTCATCGGCCACGTGGTGAGCCGCGATTTCGGCCGGACCTTCTCGGACATCCGCTTCGTCAACTCGGTCCCCATGCAGACGTACGCCATTTCCGCGTACACGCGCAAATCGCCGTCCGGCAAGCCGCGCATCTCGTTGCTGACAAGCCTGTCCATCGACGAAACCATCGACCGGCTGAAGGCCCCCGCCAGCATCAAGGAACGGCTCGGCATCGACGTAACCACCTTCTCGCGCCGCGCCGCCACGGTGATTCTGGAGTACTACTCCGACGATGGCGGCGACACGTGGAACCGGAAGGAGCACATGGGCGTGGCCGACCGCGTTTACGAACGCAACGGCCGCGACTACTATCTGGCGTTCATCAACTGTATCGGCCAGGTGCGGCGGATCGAGGCCGGTCCCTTCGCGGGCCGCCTCATCCTAGGCGGGCCGCTCCGCGGCGACTACCTCCCCTGTCCCGACCATCCTCACTTCCGGGACTACCCGCCCAGCAGTTCGCTCATCTTCAGCGACGACGACGGCGAATCCTGGCAGTTCGGTGGTGTTGTCAGCGACGAGACCGCCTTCGAGAACAACGAAGGGTCCGCGACCCCGGTCGACGGTGGCCGTCGCATCCTGCTGGCACGACGAAGAAACAAAGCCCCGGCCACCGGCAAAATCATGCATCACAGCGACGACGGCGGCGCAACGTGGGGACCCGGGTTCGAAACCAGCGTCGCGGCCACACGCTGCCTGCAGGTGCTGGAAAGCCACGGCGACCTCGTCCTGTGTTCCGCGCCCGGTACCCGCAACCGCGCCAACGGCCGCATCTACGTCAGCCGCGACGCAGGCAAGACCTGGACCTGGAAACTCGTCGACAAAGGTGCCTTCTCCTACAGCACCGTCAACCGCCTGACCGGCGACTACCTCATCTGCTGCTACAGCCGCGGCCACCACGGCGAACATGGCATCGCGGCCCGCATCTTCTCGGTGGATTGGCTCAACACGGAGTGATTGCGGCTGGCGGGGGGACGCGTGGCTTCTCCCCTACTCCCCCGCCTTGAGCGCCTCACCCAGGGCGTCGAAGGCTTCGCCGAAACCGGTCCAGTCGCCGGACTTCATGCGTTCCTGGGCTTGACGGTAGAGGTCGCGGGCGCGTTGGTTGGGGTCGTCGCCGGGTTGCGCGAGGGCGGGGACGGCTTCGGCTGGAGGCACGTCGTCGAAGAGCGCGGCCAGTGCTTGTTCGAGGGTGGGACGCATGGCGACGCGGTCGCCATGGCCGACGACGATCTGCTTCAATTCAGGAATCTTCACTTCGGGGTCTTCGATGAAGAGGGATTGCAGGTAGATCAAGCCGTCGGCGATGGGCACGGCGGACACGTTGCTCTGGATGACGGCGGACCCGCGTTGTCCCATGAGGGTGTTGAATTCCGACACGTCCGGGTCCTGGTTGAACCGGCCTTTGGCCTGGTTCGGGCCGTAGGTGTTGCGCTTCTTGGGCAATCGGTAGAGGTGCAACTCGCCGTAGTTCGGGCCGTCGCACCGGCCCGCCAGCCACGCGATCATGTTGTCCTTGCCTTCGACCGTGAAGGTCCGCACCAGCAGAAATTCCTCCGGTGTGCCCGCACCGGGCAACTCCATGACCGGGTACCGCGGGTCTTCGTAGGACGTGCGTTCGCCGTCGGTCACGCGGGGGAAGGTCCACACATCCTCGCCGTTGTAGAAAACGCGCGCGTCGTCCACGTGGTACTTGTGGTACACGGCCGTTTGGACGCGGAACATGTCTTTCGGATACCGCACGTGGGCCCGCAGGCCCGCGGGCATATCGTCGATCGACCTCACCAGTGCGGGGAACACCCGTTCGAAAACGCGGAGGATCGGGTCCTCGGCATCGGCGCGGTAGAAGGTGACCGAGCCGTCGTACGCGTCGACGGTGGCTTTCACGGAATTGCGCCAGTAGTTTGCGATGCCCAGCGCTTCGGAATAGGGAAACCGGCGCGTGATGGTGTACCCGTCGAGAATCCATACGATGCGGCCTTCGTGGAGGACGGGATAAGGGTCTTCGTCAAAGAACAGAAACGGCGCCAGCTTGGCCACACGGGCGCGCACTTGGCGGAATAGGAGAATCCGCGACTCGTCCCTGAACTGTTCCGTGAACAGAATGTCCTTGTCGCCGGTGTGCCATGCCAGCAAGGCGCGGCGGAGCGTGCCGCCCACGGACAGCCCGCCCGTGCCTGCGTATCGGTTGAAGAAGTTCTCCGGGTCGCCTGGGTAATCGAACTCGTCCAGGTCGGTATCGACCAAGGCGTAGCCTGTCGTGTTCTCGCCAAAGTAGATGCGGGGTTCCGCCACTTCGGGCGCGCGGGTCGACACGGGCGGAATGTCGCGAATGAGGAAATCCGGCAACCCGCCCGCCACGGCGCGATTGGCGAAACTCATGCACAGACCGTACCCGTGCGTGTAATACAGGTGAAGATTGGTCCAGACCCGGTTCTTCTCGGGCAGGCCGTCGACGCCCAGTTCGCGGGGCGCGATCATGACCGGTCGCAACGCACCGTCCACTTCGTAGCGGTCCACATCCACGCCGTTAAAGGCGTAGTACGACCGAATCCGCTGCTTCTGGTTGAACATGCTCTGCAACGGGGCAGGATCCCAGACCTGGAGGTTGTCCGTCGTGCCCGCGTGAGCCGCGAGGGTTTCGGCCGTCAAGGCGCCGTCGCCCGGCCAGGCTTGGGCTTTGACCTCGTCGAGACCATAGGCAATCCGGGTGAACTCGATGTTTCGCGCGATGTAATCCTTCTCGTAGTCCCACTCGTTGGGCC
>JAAEQP010000538.1 GCA_024231375.1 bacterium
TAAGCTTACTGCGCAGATCGATCTCTCCTCCGTGGGCCGGAAGGGGTACGCGGGGCTGCACTCACAACGCAGACGCTATAGCAGATTGAGTTTTAGTGCGATTGCCCTGCACATCCGGGCCAGGGCCAATCGCACCAAACCACCCTGAAATTGAAGAACACGTGAAGGGGGGATTTTGAGAGCCTGGCGCGGCGGCTGGCCGGTCTGGATGTGCCACCCGCAAACTCGTTTGTGGGTGTGTCTCCGGGGACGCGGTTAGCCGCGGGGTCCGCACAATCCGGACACCCACAAGCTTCGCTTGAAGGTGGCACACGTGGCGCGAGATTGCCAGGTATCGCCTGTTCCGTGTATGATCTCCGCAACGGTGGGGATGTGTGCCAAAATGCCCGGTTGGGCCATGGGAGGCCCGACGGCCACCGTCTTAAGGGGATTCTTGACGATGAGTCGAGCGAAATTGGCGCCGCGGCGCGAGCCTTCCCAGGAACGAAGCCGCCAACGGGTCGACATCATCCTGGACGCGGTGTCGGAATTGCTGGTCGAGCAGGGCTTCGACGCCGTCACGACCCGCGCCATTGCGGAGAAGGCGGGGGTCCCGGTCGGCTCTATCTACCAGTTCTTCCCGAACAAGTACGCCGTGCTGAATGCGCTTGCGTCCCGGTTCCTGGACCGAATCCAGATTCCCTACGCAGCCATCGCGTCGCTCGAAGGCCCTCGAACTCAGTGGGCCGACTATCTCGACGCGGCGGTGGACGCGCTGGCGGGCATCCTGTTCTCCGATCCGTCCATTCCCATCCTTTGGGCCGGCATGCAGAACTCCGCGGAGCTTCGTGCTTCCGAGCAAGTGCATCGCCAGGCTGGCTTGGAAAGCAACATGATCCTTCTCAGACAGGCGCTTCCCCATGTGCCGGAGGATCGGTTGTACATGATCGGCAACGCCATGATCTGGACGCTGCAGGCTTTCCTGACATTTGCGATCGAGCTTGAGGAGCCCCGTCGATCTGAGGCGGTGGAGGAACTCAAGCGGGCGCTGAAGGCCTACGTTCGGAGTTACGTGGCCGAGACCGATTGACATTTTCACTTCCTTCTGCGAAAACAGTACAGTTGCGTTCTGGGCGAAAACGTGACATACTGTTCATGTTTTAGGGGCGTTGGTATTGTATTTGGCATCATCCTGGGGCGGGATCCCCAAGGAGGAGGGAGGACATCCGATGAAGAGGAAGGGGTTCACTCTGATCGAGTTGTTGGTCGTTATTGCCATCATCGGCATCCTGGCAGCCATTCTGCTCCCGGCGTTGGCACGCGCACGGGAGGCGGCGCGGCGGGCAAGTTGTCAGAACAATCTGAAGCAGTTGGGGTTGGTAGGGAAGATGTTCGCGAACGAGTCCAAGGGGGAGAAATGGCCGCGTGTGCAGGGCGACGGGCCCTGGGGGCCGGGTGCGGTGCCGGCGTCGTGCGAGGCGTTGCCGAACCTGGACAGCACGGACGTGAGTCAAGTCGGCTTCTCGTGGACGAACATGTTCAATTGCGAGGAGGTGTATCCCGAGTACATGACGGATCCGAATATTCTGGAGTGCCCGTCGGACCCGCACAAGAACAATCCCGGGAATGAGTACTGGGAGCTTACGGGCGACGGGTGCCCGTACGTGGGCTATCTGGTGGAAGCGGATTGCTCGTACTGGTACATGGGGTACGCCGTGGATCGCGTGGACGACAGCGATCCGCAGGTGGCGAGTGTGTTGGCGGGCGGCGCTCAGATCCCGGCACAGATTGACGTCCTGTTCTCGGCGTGGTACACGGCCAGTGACTGGATCATGGACAACGACCCGAGCAACGATTCCGTCATGGACGACGACGTGACGGAAGGAACCGGGCTGGGGCATGCCGACCCCGTCGCGCCGCACGGTAACGGGGGCGGAAGCACCATCTACCGGTTGCGGGAAGGCATCGAACGGTTCATGGTGAGCGACATCAACAATCCCGCCGCCACTGCGATGGGCCAGAGCGAGTTGCCGGTGATGTGGGACAGCATCAGCGCTGGGCTGGGCGATTTCGTGTCGATGAACCATGTTCCGGGCGGGTGCAACGTGCTGTACATGGACGGGCACGTACGGTTCGTCCGGTACGGGTCGGGTCTGCATCCCTGCACGAACGGCGGGGACGGCTCCGGCGGATTCGCGCAGTTCATCAGCTTCGTCAACGACATCTTCCTGACGGGGCTGCCGTAGCCGACGTAGCGCGAAGGTGGTAGCAGACGGCGACCGGGGCACAAGCCCCGGCCGCCGTTTATCATCTCTCGCGTCGTCAGCCGTGGACTGCCTGCGTCCGGCCCTCATGTCCCCCCCGACATTGTGCAGAACGGCACGCGATCCAACTGCCTTGTCCCGGGATGCGTGCGGCCCGTGGCGAGCGGGCTCCGGTCAGTTCGTCATCTGCGCGGGCTGGCGTGTAGGCAATCGCTGGCCGACAACGCGTTCCGATGGTGGCGTCGCGAGGCGACGTGAAGGCGTCGCGAGGCGACGTGGTGGCGCGCCGCCAAGGGGCGCGGGTTAGAAGGTGCCTCCTCGCGTACCCAGGACGTCCGCCAACTCTTCGTAGCCCATGAGTTTCGCGATAGCCAACGGCGTGAGGCCGCCGGTGTAGTCGTTGCGGGCGTTGACGTCCGCGCCGTAATCGAGCAGGGTCTCGGCCACGTCGGACCGGCCGTTCATGGATGCCCAATGCAAGGTGGTCATGCCGTACCCGTCTTCGAGGCTCACGTCGGCGCCATTCTCGATGAGGATCGAGACGGAATCCGTGTGCCCGCGGCGCACGGCCTTGTGCAGGGGGGTATCGCCGCGTCCGTCACGCTCTCCCGTGCTGGCCCCGGTCGCCAGGAGCTTCTTGACGGCCTTCTCGAGGCCCCAGTAGGCGGCGCGGTGGAGCAGGGAGTCTCCAGACCCGCGTTCGGGGCTGTCTTCCTGCTCTTGCCGAAGCACAATCTCGGTGAGCGTGGGATGCCCGCTCTTCGCGGCGCGGCTGACGGGCGTCTCGCCATCAGCATCCATTTCGTAGAACCAATGAACTGGCATCGTATTCAATCCTCCGGGCTACCCGTTCCCGAGTGTACTCACGTTTCCTCGCCTCTTGAACGATGCAATCCCGATGCCAACTCCTGAGCCGGGGCAGACCGAGCATCGCCGCCGGATCATAACTCATTGCCAAAGAATGCCTTGTCGCAAGCCTGGCACCGAGGCACCACGACTCGGCCCAGACCCGAAGCACCGTAAAACGGCACATCAGTTCGTCAGATTGACGAATCCTTGCCACGGAGCGCTACCCCACGCACCCCTCCGCCCAGCAAACAGTTTCCAGCGCGGGCACATGCCCCAGCGCTAGGAGGCCGGGTAGAACGCCACCTGCACACGGCGGGGAGCGTATGGCTCAATCTCGACCGTGTTCTTGCCTGGCTTCAGCAGCCGGGTCACGTCAAGCCGGAACGGTGCTCCGATGCAACCGCCGGCATAGGAACCGTTTATATGCACGGCCGCGCCCTCTTGAACTCCTTCCATCTCCAGACAGGCGCGCATCGCACCGTCCAGGGAGCCATTGGGCAGAACGCATTCGCCAATGAACGGGTCCGCGAGGAGAATTGGGTTGGAGCCGATCGGACCCCACGGCCGGTCACCATAGACCGCCACCTCTCTGGCCTTCTTCCAGCCTGAATCGTCGAACCCCGGCTTGGCCCAGCCCCGTGCCTTCTCTTTGGACGAGGTCCATGACGAATCGACGGCACCCTCCATCCGTGCGCCGTCGGCGAACTCGATGTGATAGGCGCCGATGAGTCCGGCCGGACTGGCTTGGTCGGTCGCGTTGACCGCTTCGATGGCGATGGCGTTGACGCCCGGACGCAGGGCCTTGGCCATGTCCAGCAGCTTGGGCGTCCGCCACGCCTCCAGTCCCGGGTCGTTTCGTCCGATTTCGACGCCGTTCACATGGAGCACGAATTCGTTGTCCGCGCTCAACAGAAACGGCGCGGACGTCACGGCATTGTCGTCCGGCAATGTCATCTCGGTCCGGAACCAGCGCTTGCCCGGAAACGCCAATCTCCCTGGCTTGCCCTCCGAATACCAGACCCAGGACGTGTTGCGTAGCGAAATGGAGACAACGACGGGCGCGTCGGCGGCCCGACTACGCTTGACCGCGACCGCGGGACGCAGGGGCTCCCTCTCTCCGTCGATCCGCGGTGGCCGGCTGATCGACTCGTCGCGAAACACGATCACAACGCTTTCATTCGGTTCCAACGTGAGCGCGAATTCGGTACCGTCGTCTCCTTGCCCAAAGGTCTTCAGCGCCGTGAAGGTGTTGCGCATGGCGTCCCAACACTCGGGCGTGCCCGCCACGTTAGCGCGAAGCCGGAACTGTTTGGCTTCTCCTTTGTGGTCCTGGTTGCAGACAAGGAACACATCGCGGCCGTCTTTGACCCGATGCAGGGCATGGAGCCAATGGCCCGTGTCGCCTTCGAGTACTTCGATGACAGGCTGCACGTTGGCGTCACCGGCCAACATGGCGGTCAGGTCTTCCGGCGTTGGCGTTCCGCTCATAAGATAGGCCCGGCCACCGGCGGGACTGGAACCACAGAGAATCCAGGGCTTATCGCCCACGTCTGGCGTCGAGCCCCAGATAGCGTCCCGCACGGCGGCAATGTCCTCGGAGGACTTGCCCAACGTCGCGGACTTGGTCGGCAGGAGTCCGTACCCAACAACGACTCCCCCTGCATCGAGAAACTGCTTGGCCTTGACCAGCGCGTCGTAGGGGATTGCCTCCACGGGCGGCACGACCAGCACGCGGTAGGCCTCGTCATGCAGACGTACCATTTCGCCATCGACCTCGGCGTCGTCGGCGAACACGTCGTAGGGCATCCAGTCGCAGTCGTAGAGCGCGTCTTGAAGGGCGGTGGTGAAGTCTTCCGGTTTCACGGCCCGGCCCACGTGGGCACTGTTGCCGCAGAAGAGCAACGCCACGGGGCACACGTGCCGACCGCCATGGAGAAGCAGGCTCAACCGGTTGGTGTAGTCCGCCCAGACGCGGTAGAGGGGCCAGCGCGGCTCCTGGCCATCGTTGTAGAAGTAGGGCGGGCAGTCGGTGTCGTTGGGCGCTTTCGGATTAAACGAATGGGTGATCATGAAGTTCACGCCGCGCACCTGATGCTGATCGACGAGCCATTTCATCTCGGGGTAGGTGAGATGTTGCCCATAGGCGCCAAAGATCTCGCACATGGCGAGGTCGTCTTTCTTGGCGTAGACGTGGGAAATGGAACTGGTGAGCTTGGGAAGCTGATAGATGTCGCGCACGCGCTGGCCGGGGTAGAGTTGGTTCACAACAAGGTCCATGCCGCCCATGGACGAGTACTTCTGCATCTGGAACATGTTGCCCGCGCCGAGACCATGGTCGAGATATAGGAAGCCGTGGTCCATGAAGTGACCGATGGAGGCCACGTCGCGTTCCTCGCACCAGTCGGTCATGGTGCCGTACATGGTGCGGCCCCATGCCTCGAAGAGCGCGTCCACATACGCGTATCGCGCGGCTATCTGTTCGTCGCCCGCGAGTTTGAACTTCCACGCCACCAGAGCTTTGGCGCGATCGACGCCACGCTCGGACAAGACGATATCCACCTCGGTGCCCCAATCGCCTTGGGTTTCAGGCTCATCGTAGAAGAATCCAACGATGTGTTCGCCGAAATCTTCCCGGTACCGGTCGTAGTGAGGCTGATAGACCGTGTCCATGAACCAGTCGACACAATCTTGGCTGGCGCCGTCGAGGGTGCGTTGCCCGTTCTGTCGCGCGACAGGGGCCAGTTCCCAGACAAAGGTCATGATGCGCCATTTGCCTGCGGGCGCTTTCCAGGAGAGGGCGCCGTCCTTCACGCTGTCCGTCAGGTCTATCAGCGAGTCACCGTCAACGCCGTCGCCCGCTTCGCGTCCCGCGATGACGGCGACAAGATGCGCCGGGTCCAGGTCGGTTGCCTCGTAGGTTGATCCGCCGTCGATGCCAACTTCCGCCGCCGTGAGCCGTTTTGCGCCGTACTGTTCCGGCACGCGGCGTCCCATGGTCTGGCTGGGCCACCAGGCGTCGTCAAAGATCCACATCCTGAGGTCGAGACGTTTGGCGGTTTCCAGGCACACGTCCAGGTCGTGATACCAGCGCGGACCAAGCCAGTCGCTGTGGGGCCGCGATTCGGCGCAGAAACTCCCGTTGTTGCCCTCCGCCACCTTCTCGAGGTAGGAGGCCAAGCGTTCGGGTGTTTCGTTGTCGTCACCGTGAAGCCAGAAGAGGGGGCCGGTCAACCGGCGGGCCTCCATGGGCACATCGCGGAATTGCGCTTCAAGCGATCCCCAAGCGTCCGAGGCTTCCGCGAAACACGCTGGGGCAACCAAGACGAGAAGTAAGGCCATGCCAGCGAAGACAACCATTTCACGCATCGGTTTTCCCACTCTCCCCCGCCGGATTCTCAGCGGCTTGGTCCAACTCGGCCTGCCGGGTCGTACGTTGCCAGATGGTGTCGCGTTTCCGCACGAGCATGCCCACATAGATGGGGACCTTCCACAACAGAAAGAACGGCACCGTGAACAGATACAACCATACTCTGCCTGGAGCCCTGCTCAATGCAAGTCCGCCCAGCACGTGGAAGGCCGTGGCTGCGAGGCAGTAGCCCATGACCGGTAGCCAGACAGGATGTACAAACGCGAGCGCGGCCAGAACCACTTGCCCCATCACGAGTAGCGACAGGGGCGGCACAAGGATGTCGAGTACGGCATCGAAGAAACGCCAGCGCCACTTCGTCAACGCCGCTTTGAGCAACACGGGTAGGTGGGTGCGGTACAGGTCGAACCGGCCCCCCTCCCATCTGCGTCGTTGCGTGTCGGCCTCACTACGCCCGGCAGGCATTTCGGACAGCAGTCGCGCGTCGGGGTTGTAGCCGACACGGTGACCGTCGATCAGGAGACGAACCGAGAATTCGATGTCCTCGACGACTGAGTGGGCAGGCCATCCGTAGTGGAGCAACACGTCCGAGCGGAAGGCCATGCCATTGCCTTTGAGGCCCGACGACGCACCCAGCATGCAGCGTCCGCAGGCGCGCACGTGGTTGATGAGTGCGAAACCCGCATAGGTCAACGCGGTGCGCCAGTTGTGATCGGGATTGGAGACGCCGTTGAATGATTGCGCCACCACGGCGTCCGGTGCGGAAAGGCTGGCGGCCAGTTCGGGTAGAAATGCGGCGTTCGCCGTGGCATCCGCGTCGATGAGCGCAATCGCCTCGAAGGGAGCCAGCGTGTCGCGATGGGTCCGCAGGCACCAGTCGAGGGCCTGTCCCTTGCCGGGATTCTCGGGGTCGTGTCGCTCGAACACTTCGGCGCCGGCTTCGCGCGCCCGGTCCGCCGTGAGGTCGGTGCAGTTGTCGGCGATCACGAACACCTGGAACCGGTCCCGGGGGTAGTCGACCCTGAGCAGCGAGCCGACCGACGCTTCGATCTGGAGTTCCTCGTTGTGCGCGGGCACGAGGACGGCCACGGTCATGGCGTCGGTGTTGTCACCGGTCCGCTTACGGAAGAACAGGGCCGCCAGGGTCACAATCGCCAGGTAGGTGGCGATAACGACGAAGAAGGCGACAGGAACCGCGAAGATGATGTCGAATACAATCATACGCTACTGCCCGGTGGCGTCGCGCCCCATGGCGCGGAACAGTTCGCCCATGCCGAGGCCGCTCCGTTCGATGTCGTATTGGGCAAGCACGGCTTCACGCGCTTTCGCCCCGAGCGACCGGCGCAATTCGGGGTCGCCCAGCAAGCGTTCGAGGGCGTCTGCCAATCCTTCGATGTCCGACGGCGTGACCAGAAGGCTGTTGACTCCGTCGTCGATGAGTTCCGGGATGGCCACGATGCGTGTTGCCACGCATGGAATGGTCTTGGCCATGGCCTCCATCAGAACCACCGGCAACCCTTCGGCAAAACTCGCCAGGACGAACACGTCCGCCTTGTCGTAGTAGGTATGGACCTGGTCCTGCCCTACGGCCCCGGCAAAGGTCACGGAATCGGACAGGCCGAGTTCGGCACACGTCGATTCGAGGGACGCCCGGTCGGGACCGTCGCCCACGAAGGTGAGACGGAACGGGCGTTCGCGATCGCGCAACAGATCGCAGGCTGCCAGGAGGATGTGCTGTCCTTTGGCGGGCACGAGCCGCCCGACGCACAGTAGTTCGGGCACATCGTTGGAGGGGTCGGGCCGCGGCGCGTAGGCCGACGCGTCGACGCCGCATCGGACGATGTGGAGTCTCTCCCATGCCTCGAACGGCAGCAGCCGCATGATCTGGCTTCGGCAGAAGTGGCTGATGCATCGGACAAAGGTGGCGGCCTGGGCCTTCTCTTTGAGCAGGTTGCCGGGGACGTTGTAGAACACGTCGGGACCATGGACGCTCATGCTGAAGGTCACCCAATCGGATGCGGCCGCAATCATGGCCACGGTGGCGGCGGGATTCGCCAGATGCACGTGGACGTGGCCGAGGTTCTCCTTCAGCATCCAATCCACCAACACGCCCGCGCCGGCGAAGTACGCCGCCAGCTTGCTCAGAGGCACATGCCCTTCCCAATTGGGTTTCACGACAGTCTTCAGCATTTGGAGGTAGTTGGCGGGGGATCGCCGCAACAGCCGAAAATGGGCGTTCAGTATGCCTCCGATGCCAGCGGACTTGATGTACAACGTCTCGGCCGCGTCGGCCTTCTCGGCAACCGTCATGCGGTCCAGCAGCTCAGGACGCCGGATGGAGGCCGTCTTCACCGTGAATCCCTGGGCCCGGAGCGATTGCACTTCGCGGAATACGAACGTATGCGAGATCGCTGGGTATTCGCTGACCAGATAGGCGACAGCCGGAGTATCCACGATTCGATCACCTCCTGAAGATCGGGGCACCCCGATCACCGGCGCAAAAGCGGGGACTATTGAAGAAGCCCGCACACAGGACGAAGCCGCGAAAAATGCCAGGGACAGTCCCGTCTCGCTACGTGCAGTCCGCGAAAAGACCTGGGACAGTCCCGTCTGCGTCCGCCTGCGGCGGACTCCGCTTGGTACAGTCCCGCTTTTTCGCTTCTGTCTTCGTGCACAGGTGACTTTTCCCACAGCCCCACAGTCCCGGTCTCGCTCATTCTAGCATGATCGCGTCCCGCACCCTAGAGGGACGGTCACTTCGCCTTGAGCAGGTAGCCGGTCAACCCCCACTGCTGGAGTTCGCCTGTGTCGAGCGTCGTCTCGGTATCGGCGACGGCGGTTCCTTCGCCCGATGCGGGATCGAGCCGATTCACGGAATACGCGCCCTCCATGCCCAAAACCTTCGGATTCAGTGTGAGCGTCGCGCTGGCCGGTGCCTCGCCGAGATTCGCGGCAATGACCAGATAGGCGTCCGGGGTTCGATACACAATGCACTCGATCTTGGGATTGGAGCTGGACGCGGCCCGCGGCGCCTGGGCCGGACCGTTGAACACGGCGGCCTTCTCTGCATCAATGGCGGTCAGCAGGTTCCAGTAGGGCTGCACAAAGGCGTATTGTTCGTCGGCGGGGTCTCTCGGGAAGACGTACCCTTCGCCCCGCCGGGCCTTGATGCCCGCCACGAGATGGGGATACAACCCCCATACCGCCATCTTGGCGGCGCCCTCGGGGTTGCGGTAGAGCTTCAGGTCGAGGGTCCAGGGCATGCAGATGCCGCCGCCGAGCATGCCTTTGGCCGTGACGATGTCGCGATTGCCGAGCATGTGATGGTCGGCACTGGTCTCGCCGGGCAGGTACGCGTCGAAACATAAGTTCGAGAACAGGCCGGCGCAGAAGCTGCCCTGGTGACCGATGAGGAAGCCCTCGGGCCCGACAATCTCGCGGAGCCGCCGGGTGAACAGGAAGTAGGCCCTGGCAGGGACCGTCAAGCCGTCGGCGGAGAAATGGGTATCGCCGTACTGGGTTTCGGGCGTGTACCGCTCGTCGTGCCAGGCCCGCGCCGAGGGGCCGTGCCAGTCAACGTAGATTCCGTCCCAGTTGCGCTGGCAGTACTTCCGGAAGAACTCGGTCGCAAGCGCGTATTCCTCCACCCCGCGCATGTAGAGCCCTACCCGAAGCCCCTTGGCGTGGGCATAGTCGATGGCACGCACCATTTCGTCATGGTCGCGGATGACGCCATAGTCGGCATGGGGATACCCGTTGCTGCCGCGTTGGAGCATGTACTCGTGATGCATGACGAGCATGGTGGCATTGAGCGCCACCATCTTGTCGATTTCCTCGTTCGTGGGGTACCAGTCTACCTTGTCGAGGAAGTTCACCCAGTGGTACACGCGCTGGGCGACGCAGTTGCTCCGCGGCTTGCCGTTGACGGCGGACCCCAAGCCCATGGCGATCCGGTTCCGGTAGATGAACGGCGCTTCCAGAACAGCGCCTCCGTCGCCCAAGACCCACGTCCAGCGGCCCCGTTCCTGCGTCTGCGCCGTAGCGCCTGTCATGGGCCGGTTGTCCTCCACGTACACCTCGAGTTCATTGGTGTAGCTGGTACCCGGCTGAAGGCCGAACAAGGCCCGCGCGGACCGGAATCCTTTGATGGCGATGCAGCGGTTTTCGTCGCCGTACTTGGGTGCATTGGCGATGGCGTCGTCAAGCGAGAACGTGAGATGGGCATCGTTCAACTTCAACGAACCCTCGCGCAACACAGACGTCACGTCGACGAAGACTGCGCCTTCCGGGTAGATCTCGTAGTCGAGTGTGACGGTCCAAGGCGCAGGCGTACCATCCACCGCGCGCGGGACGACTTCGAGTGACGCGCGGGCGATGTCTCCGGTGGTAGCGGCACTGACCAGTTTGGCGCCGGTATCGAGGGCCGTGGCGTATTCCCGGTCGCCATCGGCGAGGCACAGATTCGGGAAGGCGTTCGCGGGGCCGGAGCAGACGGTGTTCCATTGGACGCCGTCGAACAGCCGCAGCGAGGTGATTGCGCCTCCCGTGCGCGTATCGAGTGTCAACTCGAACCACTCTCCCCGCACCGCCACCGTGCCATCCTGCTTGTCCATTTCCAACGCGCTGCCCGCCGTCGCGCACAGGCATAGGCCAATAGCCAGAACCGTTCGCATCATGTTGATTCTCCCCCCGTCGCGTTTGCGGAACCCCTGAGGCACTCCGTCTGCTAGGATTACCGAGTATTTCACCCTTCGCGACGGAATTCAACGGGCACGAGGAATAGCTCCGCCGCATCGGATGTTGCCGCACAATGGAGTATCCATCCTCAAGGGAGTAGGCAGTATGAAATCGCGCACCTTACACTACGATGCGGCCTTGTTCGTGTGTATGGGAGGTTCGTGCAAAGACAAGAAGGCCAAGAAGCTGGCTGACAATATCAAGAAGGTGCTCAAGGATCGCAAGCTTGACGACCGTGTGCATGTGAATCGCACGGGGTGCCTGAAGTGCTGCGGCGGGGACGGCCCGGTCGTGGTGGTGGTGCCCAGCGGAGATCGGCTGACGCATGTGAAGCCCAAAGACGCCGAGGCCGTCGTCGACCATGTGGTGAAGGCGAAGCGGATGAAGGCATAGGTGACGATGCGCGGACTTGGTCCGCTTGGGGGAAAGACCCATGGAACGAAACGCACTGCCACGGAAGAAGATGGTGTTCGTGTGCGCAAACCTACGTGAAGACGGATCGCGTATTTGCTGCGCGGATGGAGGGGGGCGCGAACTCCATGCCAAGTTGAAGGAAATGGTGAAGAATCGCCGCCTGAGATCCAAGGTCCGTGTCTGCAAGTCCGGATGCATGGACCGGTGCGAGCAAGGCCCGAATGTCATGGTGTTCCCCGACGACATGTGGTACTCGGGCGTGACCGAGGCCGACCTTGAGACCATTCTGGCCGACATCCAGACATCCCTCAATGCCGAATCTCCCGCCGTGCCCTCGTCCGAATCCTAGCTGAGCGTTCAGCCACGGCCTTCGAGCCCGTGCCAAACCAAATCCCTCCGTTGACTGGCGTCGGCTCCGAGTGGCACCCTAGCCAACGCGTGGTAGCTATGGTGTCGATGGGGGCTTCACTGGGTATGGGGAGGCGATGGCGGTATGTCGGATACGGAACGACCTTCCCCTACGCCGAGTTTCGCGGCCCGTCTCGGTAGGTTTGCGCTCAAGACGGTTGCCGCCTGCGCGGCTGTAGCACTGTTCGCCAGGCCCGTGCCCGTGTGGGCGCCGATTGCCGTTCTGATCGTCACCAGTGTCGCGCTGTGGAGGCTTCGTCAGCGAGACCATGTCTCTTCTGGGGGTTGCCGGACGGCGTTTGCCAACACAGCGTTGTTCATTGGCGCGTCCCTGTTCGCATTGGGCCTGTTGGAGGGTGCGGCGCGCCTGCTCCTCCCGGCCGAGCCGTCCACACAGGCCGACTACCTCGAGCCTCACCCCGAATACGAATACACGCTCCTGCCGGGCGGCCGCGAAACCGTTGACAGGCGCGAAGCACCCAACACGGACAGGATCCACTTCACAGTGGAGATCTCTCTGCAGGGGCTGCGGAACAAGGCGCTGGGTCCGAAAGGGCCGGGCGAGTTCCGCGTCCTCGTGGTGGGCGATTCCTTTGCCATGGGCTATGGGGTGAAGGAGGACGAGACGATTGCGGCGCATCTGGAGGAGACTCTCCGACGGGCCGGAGCCAAGCGGATCACCGTCATCAACGGGGGCGTCATGGGGTACGGTCCCTGGCAGGAACACGGGTTTCTGCTGGAGCGTGGCTTGGCGTTGGAACCGGACCTTGTGGTCGTTCAGACGTTTCCCACGAACGACTTCTACGACAGCCTTGCCAAGGAAGGGCGTTTCTTCCACGCCTACTCCGAAGTGCAACTTGCGCGCCGCAACGAGTACCTCCATCAGGGGTTCTGGCCCGTGCGGGCGCAGCGGTGGTTACGGAAACACAGCCGGACCTATCAGGCCTTGGCGCGCATGACCGGACGCGACGACCTTGTGGTTGCAGCGCTTGGTGGAGTCCGAGGAACGCCGCGGTTCACGCCATTGGCGCCTCCCCCCTCAGCGGACCGCGCCTACGCAGCCGAGGCATCGCTCAAGGAATGGTATCCCGAGATTGAGGATGGAGCCCGCCTGTTCGGCGAGGACCTCGGCGCGATGTGCGAAACGTGTCGTCAACGCGACATCGGGTTTGTGGTCCTCTGCGTCCCGGGGCTCCACGTACTTCACGACGCCACGTGGCGTGCGTACACGGTGGAATACGGCGCGGAGCACTACGACCGAGGAAGGGATCTCCGCGAAGCCGAGGCGCTGCTGGCGAACGCGTCGATCCCCTACGTATCCGTTCTCGATGCGTTCGAGGCCTACGGCTATCCACTGGAGTTGTACTTCACATACGACATGCATCTTCGCCCAAGAGGATGCCGGTTGGTGGCGGGACTGCTTGCCCAGTATCTGATTTCCGAAGGACTCCTCACTGACGCAGACAGTTCGGCATTGCCATCGTTCCATGCCCCAGCACGCGGCAACCTCATCCGGAACGGCGGTTTCACAGACTGGCTTGCCGAGGCCCCGTGCCCGGTGGGGTGGCGATGGGACACGGACCGGCCCGAGCCGAACCGGCACTACGTCGTGACGAAGGAGGTGGGCGATACCGGCGGGGTCGTGCTCACGCAGGCGTGGCGATCGTCCGATTCTGCCGACGGTCTGAACCGGTTGTTTGGGCAGACCATCGAAAGGCTCAAACCGAACACCGAGTATCACCTGACCGTTCGCGCGTGGAACCGGTCCGACCGCCCCGTCGCCATTGCCGCCCACGAAGTGGATGAGAAGGGCGGACACGTGGCAACGCTCAAACTGACGGCCGCGGAGGTGTTGCCGTCAGAGGGTTTCGTGGAACACACGGGAACGTTCTTCACGGGAACCGGATCACGTGTCCGACTGGTCGCCTACTACCCCAGGCCCGAGGAAGGCCCCATCACCGTCGGGTGGGACAAATGGCGACTCTGGGAACTTGACTGAGCGCGGAGATCCTTCCCCGCCGCGATTAGACAGGCACCTCGACAAACTCCGTGGAAACCGTCTCGTCCTCCAGGTGGAACAGACGGTAGCCTTTCGCAGTGGTCTTGTCGAAGTTGCCGCGCGTACTCGCGCAGCAGGCCGTAGTGGTGAACAGGATTCCGTCCTGTTCTTCGACCTGATTGCCGTGGTAGTGGCCGGCTGCCACGAGCTTCAGGTTGTGCGCACTGAAAAGGGCCAGCACGTTGTCGGCATTCTTCACCCGGTACGCCTTGCTGTGCGGGTTGAAGGGGTGGTGCGCGAACAGCGCGATGGGGCGTTTGCGGTTGATATGCCGCAACTGGCTCCCTATCCAGTCCATTTGCCCCTCGAACACCGTCACGTTGCTCGATGTGCCTTCGCAGGAGTCGATGCCCATGAACACCCACCCCTCTTCGTCGTAGGTCCAGTTGGTCTTCTCGAAGGCTTTCTTGTAGTTGGCGTAGATGTTGGCGGCCTTCGGGTACACATCGTGGTTGCCGGGTACCGCGAACCACGGCTGCTCGAACCGGTCGAAGGCTTGGCGCGCGAGGTTGAGTTCCTGCAACTTGCCGGCGGTGGCGATGTCGCCCAGCACCACCGTGAACGCGATGGTCGGATTGCTATTGATGCTCTTCACAGCCCGATGGACGATGGACGTACTTCGCGCGTCGAGGACGTGTACGTCGTTGATGGTGGCGAAGGTCAGGCGCTTGGGTTCACCCCATCCCACCAGCTTCTTGCTGCGGGCGCATCCGCCGACGCCAAACGCTCCAACCAATCCGATGAACTGTCTACGTGACAACCGCATACCGGCTTTCTCCTGTTTCTTCACGCTAATCCGCCGCGATGCCATCAAGAATCTCGCGAACGATGGCCCCATTCTCGGCGACTTGGTCTCTGTCCTTTGGGTACATCCCGACGACGATGGCGTCGTTGGGTTTGATGCGCGTCAGAACCGTTTCGAAAGCTTCGCGCACCTGCGCGGGTGAGCTGCACAAGCGGCTCGCACCCAGCACTTTGAAAGCCAGACAGGTCTTGTCCGTCTGTGCGATACGGTCCAACATTTTGAACCGGTCGTCGTGGTCGAAGACCTCCTCAGCCTTGTGCGCGCCCGCGACCACGGCGCTTTCGCGGTCCCGTTGACGTATGGAGAGATTGTACAGACACGCCATGTAGAAATCGAGATCCCATGCCCGGTCCTCGGCCAGTTCGATGACCTCGGGGATGTGGGTTCCCAACCCCACCTGCACGCCCGTGTCGCGAATGCACTTCAACAGATCTTCGATCTTGGCGAGGTCGCCCGCCAGGTAGTGGCGGTCGGTCCAGGTCCCGTGAACGTAAACGCCCGCACATCCGAATGCCGCAAGCTGGCGGACGTGCCCGTGCAGGTTGCGCAATTCCGACGCGGTCTGGGCGATGAAATGCATGCGGCCGCCCTCCGCCCGAAACTCGCGGATACAGGCTTGGATCAGCGCATCCCCGCGCGCCTGCACGGTGTTGATGCCATGGCGTTCGCACGCAGAAAGGGTCTGCTTCACGCGATTGACGGTGAAATGGGCTTCCATGTCGCGGCTCATGGTATCGGAGAAATGCGAATTGCCCCGGAACGGGTTGCCACCGACGATTAGCCGTGAGATTCGGTGGCCGCCGAAGGGAATGGTCGGTAGGGGGGTCATGGTGAATCGGTCCCGGTTATGGCTTTGGCCGCCTCGCTGACGACGCGAAAGCGGGGACAGTGGGGTTGTTGAAATAATCTCAGCCGTGGCGCGTAGCCCGCGACAAGCGGGGGACA
>JAAEQP010000539.1 GCA_024231375.1 bacterium
AGCCTATTGAGCCTCTTCGAGGCATCCGAAGAAGACCACGGCGCACGCTAGAAGCCTACTGACACTCTTCGAAGCATTTGCCTAGGCCGTGTTTCGTTGGGCACACCCAAGGGTGCGCGAAAAGGGGACAGTCCCGTCCGCGCCTTCTATCGAACCCTTCGCTTGGTACAGTCCCCAGTTTCGCTCAGGCCAAAGGACTGAAAGGACCCGAACGACGGAAAGGACGAACGGGGAAACGCGCGTGCATGGTCTGTTGCTTGGTCTACTTGGAAGAGCGTAGAGTGGAGCATTCGCGCTGGGAACCGAAGAGAGTCGAGACTCTGACGGAAAGGAAGCTACACGATGTACGCACCGTCGTTTGGATTGCAGGCAATCACTCTGTTCGTGCTGTTGATCGCGTTGCAGGCAGGGACCGGGTTGGGCCTTGGTCGCGCGGAGGCGCAGGAAAAGCCGGAAGTCACTGATAAGACGCTGGTCGTATGGACGGCGCCGGCGCATCTGCTGCAGCGGGGCGGCAGCGCCTTGACCATTGACGACATGCATGGGAACTTCGACGGCGTTGTGCTGGGGGAATTGGCGGGGAAGAAGTGGATGGCGGGGAGCAACAACTGGTCTCGCACGCAGCAGGATCAGAGCGCCTATCCGGAGGAAACCGTCGTCGGCGAGCCGTTCGTGCAGATGGCGATTGTGTACGAAGGGAAGAACGTCGCCATCTACCGGAACGGCGAGCAGTACGCGGCGTACGAGATGGGTTCGGAGCCGCAACCGTTCGGGTTGGGCAGCGTCGTCATGATGGGGAAGCGCCACGTCGATTCAGGCGACAATGCCTACTTCTGCGGGTCCATCGAGGACGCGCGCATCTATGACCGCGCACTCGATGCTGAAACAATCGCGGCGCTGAAACCGAACCGCGAATCAGATCCGGAACCCTACGCGTGGTGGACGTTCGAGAAAGGCCGCATCGACGACCGTATGGGGCGGTTCGACAACGTCATGCTGACGGGCGGCGCGGCCGTGGCCGACGGCAGGCTCGTGTTGGACGGCGTGTCGGGCACGATGGTGGCCGCAGTGGACGGGGCCCTCACGCGCAAGGTGGCCGAGCGCCTCATCGAGCTTCCCGACTCGGCGCAGGAGCCGAATCTTGTCGGGGCCGCGCGGGAGTTCCGTATGGCGATGCTGGCTGACCCGCACCGGCCCGCGTACCATTTCGTCGCGCCGGAAGGCCGGTGCGCGCCCTTCGACCCGAACGGCGCCTTCTTCTGGAAGGACCGCTACCACCTCTATTACATCTATCAGGACAGCGGGCACTTCTGGGGCCACGCCTCGACGTCCGACCTGCTGCACTGGCGGCATCACCCGCCGGCGTTGGGCCCGGGCGAGGGCGACGAGGGCATCTTCAGCGGGGGCGCCTTCATCGATGACGACGGCGTCGCCACCATCACGTACTGGGGCCTCGGGCATCCGCGCGGCATTTGCATCGCCACCAGCGCGGACGAGGATTTGGAGAGTTGGACGAAGAGTCCGCAGAACCCCGTCATCGCGGAAACCCACTGGGGGTATGCCGTGCACAACGAGGGCACGCCGGAGCAGGTGGTGTACGGCGCGGCGGATCCCTCGGCCGTGTGGGTCCACGACGGGCGCTACTACATGCTGACGGGCAATCTCCTCGTCCTGAACGAATTCGGCAGGAAACGAGGCCAGGCGGAACATCTCGGCGACACGACGTATCTGTTCGTGTCGGACGACCTCGTCAACTGGGAGTACCTCCACCCGTTCTATCAATCAGACCGCAAATGGACGCGGGAGGACGAGGACGACATGTGCCCGGACTTCTTTCCGCTGGGCGACCGCCACATGGTGTTGTTCATCAGTCACAACCTGGGGTGCCAGTACTACCTCGGGCAGTACAAGGACAACCAGTTCTTCCCGGAGACGCACGGGCGTATGACGTGGGTGGACAACGCCTTCTTCGCGCCGGAAAGTGTGTTGGACGACAAGGGGCGCCGCATCATGTGGGCGTGGATCTTCGACCAACGAGACGGCGCCACGCGCGACGCGAGTGGTTGGTCGGGAACGATGAGTCTGCCGCGGGTGCTGTGGCTGGGCGAAGACAAGACGCTGC
>JAAEQP010000540.1 GCA_024231375.1 bacterium
GACGCCGCCTACCGCGACCTCGTCGGCGGCGCATGCGGGCCGGCGAGCGTGGGGGATGCCGGCAAGGCTTTTCACCTTGTCGAAGACATCACCATAGGCCGTGACGACCACGGACTCGGATTCGGATTCCCTGTTCCCAGTATGATGACCAAGCATCACAGTTCAGGCGGTCTGTCTGCCGCGATCAAGCAGGATCACGCCTCCTACCGCGAAGCACTCGCTCTGCTCCAAGCTGCTCGTGCCCACAGCCTGCCCCAAGGCCATCGATTCCTGGACTACATGGTGGCGCGCATGGTGTTCGCAGTGCGGTATCTCGATGCGGCTGAAGCCTTCGGCGCCACCTCCACCGCCGGGAAGGCGGGCGACCTGAGCGCGGCCCTGGCCCACGTTGAGGACGCGGACACCGCCATCCGGGAAGCCTTGCGAGCGTGGGTGGACGTGGCAGGCGACCACGGCGACCTTGGGGCCGTCGCGCTGATGTACAAGTACTGCTGCCATCCCATCCGCGAAAAGCGCGATGCATTGAAGCAGCAGATCGCCGGTTCGTGAACCGAATGTGAAGGAGTGCCCCATGGCCATCACGCGTAGACGGTTTCTTGGACACGGACTTGCCGGGGTGGCCGCATTGAGTGCGGCGCGCGGTCCAGCAACGGCCCAGGCGCAAACGGCCGGGCGCAAGGCACTCGCCAACCGTCGGCGCAGAATCATCTTCAACGACGACGGCGACGACGTCTGGGCGGAGAAGGCCGGCACGCCCGAAGGGTTCCTCAACGAACGCCTTGTCCACATGCTCGGCACCCAGGCGGACACCCTCTTCTACTGCACAACCCAGTCGTTCAATTACTACACGCACCGGACGAAGGTGGCCCAGACCTTCGTGTGCAAGGATTCGCCATACCCGAACAACCACATGCAGGATCTGATCGATCAGGGCACCGATCCGCTCGCCTTGGCGGTCGAGTTTGCGCACAAGCACAACATCGAGGCGGTGTGGACCCTGCGCATGAACGACATTCACGATTGCTTCACGCCAGCACTGTGGCCGGAATGGAAGACCCAGCATCCCGACGCCCTGTTCGGCACACGCGACGACGGGAGTACGCCCGCCGGCGCCCAACGGCGATGGTGGTCCGGCGTGGATTTCGCCCGCGAGGACGTCCGGGAGCGAACCCTGGAGATTATTGAAGAAGTAGCCCAAAACTACGATGTCGACGGCATCGATCTCGATTGGATGCGGCATCCCATTCACTTCCGCGAAACCTGGGAAGGGAAGCCCGCCACGGCCGAACACGTCGACCTGCTCACGCGGTTCATGGCGCAAGCGCGGGAACTGGTCATGCGCGTCAGCGATGATCGCGGCCGCCCGATTCTCTTGTCTACCCGTGTCCCCCTCACTCTGAAGCATGGCCTCCATATTGGTGCCGACACCGCGGCTTGGCTCCGAGGAGGACTCGTCGATTTCATCACCACGGGCGGCGGCTACGTGCCCTTCTCCATGCCAGTCGCCGAGATCGCCAGTCTGGCGCATCCGCATGGAATCCCCGTGTACCCCTGCATCAGCAACTCGGGCCTTATCCGTCGAAAACCCTATGGGCCCGGCAGCGTCTACGCCATTGAGGGATGGCGCGCGGCCGCGGCCAACGCCTTCGCGAACGGCGCTGCCGGCATCAGCATCTTCAACCTCTTCGGCGTTCCCGGGAACGATGAGGTGAATCAACTCGTGAATCAGGTGTTCGGCGAATGCGGCGATGCCGCCACCCTGTCCGGCAAGGACAAGCTGTTCTGTATCGACAATTCGGAGTACCTCGACGGCTGCGGGTATACGAACAGCGCGGTTCCCTACAAGGCCAATCTCCCCCAAGATCTGCCTGCCAACACGGCCGTCGAATTCCCTCTCCAAGTCAACGACACCGTGGACGCGTCCACCAGGCTGTCGCTCAGGCTCCAGACGGATAACGACGTAGCACTAACCGCCACCCTTGGGGATGCCGATCTCGATCTGGCGCCGGCGCCCGAACTGACGGATTCCTTCGATCTCCACTGGGTCGTTGCCAATGTCCCGCCGCGGTGCACCCGATCCGGCATCAACCGCGTCCGACTCACCGCCAAAGGCGCCGCGCGGTTGACCAATCTCGAGTTGACCGTCACACACGGCTAACCCCGCTCTCCGCGGTGCGACACCGTGCGTTCGGCTGTGCTACAATCCCCTCGCACGGTCGGGGATATCATGGGTCCATGCGACCCGCAACAGCCGTGCGAATGAGACCCCAATGATCAACAAGCGCCCGAAGCCCTGGACATCGCTCCTGATCTTCCTGGTCGTCTTGGGATGCCTCGCCCCCTTCGTGATCGGCCGATCCGTCACGGACCGCATACTCATCTTCCTCTTGGTCCCCCTCGTCCTGGCTGGAATGCACTATCCCCGGTGGGTCTACCTCTCTATGGCGGCCTCGCTGGTCCTGGTCACCGTGTGTCGCGCCCTGCAAGCTCCTTCGGGCCTCCTCAACGCCTTGAGCAACATCGCCGCGACACTCGTGGCCGCGATCCTAGCGTGCGAGCTCCTCCGGTGGGCCTGGATGTCGCGCAGCAGAATTCTCGAGGAGCTTCGTCGTGCCCAATTCACCATCGACAATGCGCCCGATGCCGTGTTCTGGGTCGATTCCGAGGCCCACATCGTGCATGCGAACAGGCGCCTGTGCGAACTCCTCGGGTACGAACTCAGCGAGATCATCGGGAGAACCGTGTTCGACTTCGACCCGGTCTTCCCTCCCAGCGCGTGGCCCGAGTACTGGGCAAGGGCGAAACGCGACGGCCTCATCACGCTTCAGGCCGAGAATCTGAGAAAGGACGGCACCCGGACTCCTGTAGAGATCGTCGCCCGGGTCTTCGAGTTCGAAGGACGCCAGTATGGGTGCGTGTTCGCTCAGGATATCACCGAACGGAAACGCTCCGAAGAGGCCTTGCGGCGTCGCGAGGCAACGCTTGAAGCCGTGGCCTTCGCCGCCGAACGATTCTTGCGTTCCTCCGACTGGCGAGACGACGCACCTGCCGCGCTCGAGCAGTTGGGCAACGCCACCAAAGCTGGAGGCGTCTACATATTCCGTAACCATCGCACACCGGACGGCACCCTCCTCACCAGCGAACAGTGCCGCTGGGACGCGCCAGAGCTTCCCTATCGGGACAGCCCCCAAACCTTGCAGAACATCGCCTGGGACACAGACGACTTCAGCCGATGGCGGCAGCTGTTTGAGAGCGGCGAACCCGTTGTGGGCCGCGTGGCGGACCTTCCCGAACCGGAGAATGCCGCCCCCATCCTTGACGATGTACATGCGCTCGCACTCGTGCCCATTTTCGTCGGACAGGAATGGTGGGGCTTCATTGGCTTCGACACCCCTGAGACCGACCGCGTGTGGTCCCCCGTCGAAGTAGACGCCCTCAAGACCGCCGCCATGACCTTCGGAACCGCCATCCTCTGCTCGGACGCGGAGGTGGCTCTGCGTCGCCGCGAGACCATACTCGAGGCCGTCGCCTACGTCGCCGAGCGCTTCCTCCGAGCCGGCGATTGGGAGGCTGTGATCCAGGGGAGTCTCGCGCGTTTGGGCGAGGCCACCGATGTCGAGACGGTCTACATCTTCCGCAACGACCTCGAGGCCGACGGCGCCGAGATGGTACGCCAAGTGGCCCGGTGGCGCCGGCCCGGTGTGGAATTCACCGTGGCGACGGAGCTAATCGTCGGCCAGCCGTGGGACGCCTCCGGCTTCGGACGCTGGCGGGAGGTGCTGGGCCGCGGCGAAGTCATCGCGGGCCGGCTCGATGACTTTCCCGAGTACCAGACCGGTCAGAAGATTCTCCACGGCCAGGGATCGCTTGCGCTTGTGCCCATATTCGCCGGCGCCGAATGGTGGGGATTCATCGGATTCGATTCGTGGAAGGCCTCGCGCGACTGGTCTCCGTCGGAATTGGACGCGCTCCGAGCCGCTGCCCTCATCATCGGCGCCGCCGTACGCCGCAAACGCGCCGATGAAGAGCGCCGCCAACTGGAGCGACAAATCCAACACGCTCAGAAACTCGAGAGTCTCGGCGTCCTCGCCGGCGGAATCGCTCACGACTTCAACAACCTGCTCATGAGCATCATCGGGAGCGCGGACCTCGCTCTCCAGGATCTTCCCGAAGACCTGCCGGTGCGCGAGAACCTCACTGCCATCGACACCGGCGCCCGCCGCGCCGCCGACCTGTGCCGCCAGATGCTCGCCTATTCAGGAAAGGGCGCGTTCGTCGTGGCACCCCTCAACGTGTCCGCGACCGTGCGGGAAATGACCCATCTTCTCACGGTCTCCCTCTCGAAGAAGGTCCTGTTCCGGCCGGAGTTCGCCGAGGATCTCCCCGCCATCTCCGCCGACGCCACCCAGATCCGGCAAGTCGTCATGAACCTCATCACCAACGCGTCGGAAGCCTGTGGCGACCGCAGCGGCGTCGTGGCGATCCGCACCGGCGCCGCCGAATGCGACCGCGCGTACCTGAGCGAGGCCTATCTGGATGAGGGGCTGCCCGAGGGCGTCTACGTATTCATCGAGGTCTCGGACACGGGATGCGGGATGGACGCGGAAGCCCGCGCCCGCATTTTCGATCCCTTCTACACCACCAAGTTCGCGGGGCGCGGCCTCGGCTTGGCCGCCGTCCTCGGCATCGTCCGCGGACATGGCGGCGCCGTCAAAGTGTTCAGCACCCCCGGCAAAGGCACCACGGTACGCGTCCTGTTCCCCGCTACCGCGGGGGGGGGCGATACCGATGGCGCCGAGGAACCGGATTCCGACGGATGGCAAGGCAGCGGCCTCGTACTGCTCGTCGATGACGAGGAGACGGTCCGAGCACTCGGACGACGCATGTTCGAACGTCTCGGTTTCACCGTGATCACCGCCGTCGATGGCCAACACGGCGTTGATCTCTTCAGCGAACACGCGGGCGATCTCGCCCTTCTCGTGGTCGACATGACCATGCCCCGGCTCAGTGGTCCCGAGGCCCTCGCCGAGATGCGCCGCATGGGCAACGACGTGCCCGTGCTCCTGTCCAGCGGGTACAACGAGGAAGAGGCCGTCCCGCTGTTCAACGCCGACGGCCGCATGGCCTTCATCCAGAAACCGTATCGCTCCGCCGAACTGGTGGAGAAGCTCAAGATCCTGTTGGAGAACTAACGGCGCACAGATCCGTGACCGGAACAATGCGCCCAGAGGAGAGATGACCGTTGCTTTCTGTGCTTCTTGGACTATTCATTCTCACCGCCCAGGAACCGATCACCGTCTACGACATGGCCCCCCTGTTCGAACTGGACCTGGGCGACCCCGATCAACGCCGCGCCTTCTGGGACGAAACCCATCTTGTTGTTTCCCTGCAGGGCATCGTCAACCGCGATGCGCCGCGCCTCTTCATCCGCTACAACGCGCCCGATGCCTTCTGGTGGGACCATATGACCCGCGAGGACGGCTGGTTGCAGGGCCGACCCGTCGTCGAAGCCGCATCGGCCGGAGACCTGCTCGTACGGTTTCGCGATGCGTACGAAGGCGCCGTCGTATGGGATCCGCGCGTGCCAGCCACCTCCAACCTCGCTTCCACCATCGCCGGATGCGACAACCTCGTGTGCCTGCGGCACGACCCCAGTCCCGGCTCTCTCTACACCCGGTTGACGCAGGGCGAAGAGGCGCTACCCATCGTGCGTCGTCTCATGGCCGACGATGGCGGCCCTCTGTTCACCGGGGATGGCCTCATCCCCGGCACGGCCGTCCCGTCCACTGGAAGCACCAAGTGCGACGCCCACCTATGGGCCATCGAACACTACGTGAAATCGGGCATCGCCAATCCCCACCGCATGGGGTACTACCTCGACGGATACTGGCTCACATGCTGGGACCAAGGCGCGCCTCAGAACCATACCCTCACCAACCACGACTTTGTCATAGCAAACAAGGGCGTGTTCTTCGACCTGGGTGTGTGGGACGATGAAACGCCCGTGGACGACCGCTCCCAGGCCCCCGGTACCGACGCGGACACGCTCCGCGCCCTGCTGCGCGCCTGCTACGACCGGTTCGAAGGCGATGGCGTCATCCATGTGGCCGGATTCACGCCTTGGGCCTACAAGTACACCACCCACGGCAGTGCAGGCGGCTCGCACAAACCCGTTCCCACCGAGTGGAAATACGCCGAAATTCTCAGTTGCTTCAATGCCTTCATGGACGCCGACGCCTTAGGCTACTCCGCCATGGCCAATGCATCGTTCTTCCAACATTTCCCCCTCCCTGACAAGATCGAGCAGAACCCCAAACCCGACGTGGCCGACCTCCAGGCGCGCGGACTCATCGACGACGCGGGACGTGTCGTACCCAAACGATTCGTGGCGCACTATGTGGGCGACTACGATGCGGCGGCCTGGCTCTACTGGAAACTCCCCGACGTGTGGAACGATCCCCAGCGCGGCGCCGTCCCCCTCAACTGGGCCTTCAACCCCAACCTCTGCGAGCGGTTTCCATTGGGCATGGCCTGGGCGCGGGCCACGCGCACCCCCAACGATTTCTTCGTGGCGGGCGACAGCGGGGCCGGCTACCTCAATCCGGGTCTTCTCTCTGAGCCCCGTTGGCATTCCGACTTGCCATCCGGCATGGCCGTCTGGGAGAAACACTGCCAGCGCCTCTACGACCAATGGGACCTGTCCGCCACAGGATTCGTCATCGACGGGTTCGGACCCGGACTCGCACCCGAAGGCCTGGACGCCTATGCCCGCTTCTCGCCGGACGGGATCGTGGCCCAGAAGATTCCCGATCAAGGCATCCACGCCGGCATGCCCTACATCCGCATGGGCGGCGATCTTCCCGGCAACCCCGACGAGGCCGCCGCCATGATTGCCGGCCAGCTCCGTGGCCCTGCCCCGCAGTTCCTGGTCGTGCGATCCATACTCAAAGCGCCCACATGGTATGCGGCAATCAGTGACGCGCTGAACGACCGGGCAAACGGAGATGTGGTTGTCGTCGATATGTACACTCTGTTCCGGTTGCTCAAAGTGCATGAGCAGTACCGCGCGACCCACGGCGACGCCCCCTCACCCTACGCCGAGGCCGACGCCGTCATGGCAAGCCCCGATTCGGAAGAGGGGTTGTGGGCCGTGTTTCACGCCGATGGCCCCTACGATGTGGCTACCGTGAACGATGCGCGCTGTTGGCGCGTACCGCGACATGACCCGATGCACTACCTCTACTTCGCGGGCGACGACGATTTCACGTCCGGCGCGGCGGGCGGCCTCACCATTGAAATCACCTACGCCGACATTGGCTCGGGCACCCTCGGCATGCA
>JAAEQP010000541.1 GCA_024231375.1 bacterium
CATCGTGAAGAAGTGTCACGAGACGGGCAAGTTCCTGCAGGTGGGCCACCAGTGCCGTTACAACCCGACGTACAACCATGCCATCAAGATGGCGTGGGAAGACGGCGTCATCGGGCGCATCAACCACATCGATTGCCAGTGGCACCGCAACAACGAGTGGCGCCGGGCCATCCCGAAGAACTATCAACTGAGCCCCGAAGAGGCGAAGTGGATCAAAGGCGACCTGGAGCATCACCTGAACTGGCGGCTCTATCGTGAGACGTCCGGCGGGTTGATGACCGAGCTGGCCACGCACGCCCTCGACATCGTGAACTGGTTCATGGACTCCAATCCGACGCGCGTCGTGGGGTTTGGCGGCATCGACTACTGGCGTGACGGCCGGACGGTGTTTGACAACATCAACGTGACCTATGAATACGAGATCACGCCGGACAGTCAAGCCTACAAGCCCATCGAGGCGCGCAACCAGGGCCAGAAGGACAATGAGGCCGCGTTGAACGAGCCGTATACTGTGCGGTGCGTGTACTCGAGCATCACGGCGAACGCGAACCGCGGCGCCTCGGAGAGCATCCAGGGCGACGAAGGTACGTTCGTGCTGAGCGAGCTGGGCAGCTACCTCTATCCGGAGGCGACGGCCACGGTGAAGTGGGCCGACGAAGCCGTGCGCGACGCGGACGAGGGGAATGCGATTGTTGTCACGAGCGGCGGCACGCTGCAGTTGAGCAACAAGGCCCAGAAGAACCGGAAACCGGTGCTGGTTGACACGGACAAGTCGGTCGACCAGATTCAATTCGAGGCCTTTGCACGCGACATCATGAACGGCGGCACGCC
>JAAEQP010000542.1 GCA_024231375.1 bacterium
GACACGGCAGACCAGGAGGTGACGATCACGGGTCGCAACCTCGAAGGCGCCACGATTACCATCGGCGGTGCCAAGGCGCGGCCGGTTGACGGGGCCAAGCAGGACGCGGACGAAATTCTCGTCAACGTTCCGGTTTCGAGCAACCCGGGTTCCGCAGACGTCACGGCAACAAACGCTGCTGGCTCGTTCACGTGGCCTGATGGCTACCTCTACTATCCGGCTGGTGAGCGCGGCGTGCGGCGTGTCTTCGACATCTGGCCGGAGGACGCATGGCTGATCGGTGGTATCACCGCTCAGATTCGCGGTACCAGCCTCTGGACGAACGAAGGCAATCCGACCGGCCTCGCCGTGAGCTTCACGAGCGAGCTTGGCACGGCGGTCTTCGAAGTCCTCGAGACTGATGAGTTCTCGGCTACGGTCAAGATTCCGGCCCTGAAGGGCGTCACGGAAGGCCAGAAGGCCCTCGGCACGGTGTTCGCGCAAGGACAGGCGGCCACTGGACCGGACTTCACCTACTGGCGTTACCGTGGCAACGAGGACACCGCCATCACCACCGCCTTCAACCTGGACGACAAGAGGGTCGCGAAGTGCGAGGAAGATACCTTCGAAATCGTCCTGAACGGTGGGGCCAGCGGTCCTGCGAAGATCCTGTTCACGCTTCCGGATGA
>JAAEQP010000543.1 GCA_024231375.1 bacterium
GGAGACGGCGGAGACGGCGGCCTGGTCCACAGCTCCGCGTTCTCCGGAAGCCCCGGAAGCCCTGGAAACAGCGGCAGCGGCGGCTTGGGTGGCGGGATCTACAACAGCGGAGCGCCTTCTACTGTGACGAGCTGTATCCTGTGGGACAACATCGCGTCCGGTGAGGGCGATCAGATCTACAACACGGGCACGCTCGCCGTCACCTACAGCGATCTGCAGGACGGATACGACGGGGAGGGCAACATCGACGATATTCCGCTGTTTATTGACGCCGACGCGGGCAATCTGCACCTGCAAGCAGACTCCCCTTGCATCGACCGCGGATACGACCCGGCCGCATCTTCGTTGGACAAGGACGGCAATCCTCGGGTGGACATCGCGTCGGTCCCCAACTGTAATGGCGATACACCTACGGACGCCGGTGTCACGGACGGCGGCGCACCCGCCACTCCCTGCATATGGTTCTCGGACATGGGCGCCTACGAATTCACGCCGGGTTGCGGCAACTACGTGCTCGAGGACGGCGAGGGATGCGAAGACGGTAATGCGTCGGATGGGGACGGCTGCCCAGCCACCTGTATATGCGAACATAACGCGGCAGCGACGAGCTGCGCCGAAATTCTGAGCAACACTCCTTCCGCGCCGAGTGGTGTCTACTCTATTCATCCGGATCCAGCCGACAGCAGCATCTGCCCCTTTGAGGTTTACTGCGACATGACTACTGAGGGGGGAGGTTGGACATTGGTGACCAAGGTTCACCTGAACGATTACAGGCTGACAGAACCTGATGCAGGAGCCGGCGGCGCACCGGACGCCGACAAGATGAACAGCAACTGGCGCACCCCGGTGAGGCGCGCGGACAGGATGCTCGACACGGACGTTTCATATTCCACCGAGCTTCAGAGCCACTTCGCGCTGGACTGGTTCGCGTCCCTGTTCAAAGGAGAAGAGGTGGCGCTTCGTTGGGAGTTCATCGCCTCGAGCAACACCGATTCGAGAACCCTTTACGCGTTCATCACAGATGCCGACGACTTTCTCGGCTGGCAATACAATACCGGCGAGTTCCAGGTTTGTGATGATATCGACAAGACCTCCTGCGTTGACGCCGGCACCTGGACCGGCCCGGAGTTCCCCGACGGCGACCATTTGAACGAAGATGCCACCAACTTCTTGAATGTCGACTCACTGCTACCGGCGGTCGGAGTCCCCCACTTCAGGTACGGCTACCCGAACGGTTGGTCCCTGTGCTCCAGCA
>JAAEQP010000544.1 GCA_024231375.1 bacterium
CGTCTGTCGCAAAGATGTGCTCGCCCGAACGGCCGATCGCGTCTGCACCCTCGAAGGGGTAGAAGACGACGCCGAGGTCAGCCTGTTGTTCTGCGACGATGCATTCATCCAGCAACTCAACAGCGACTACCGGGGCAAGAACGCCCCGACCGATGTGCTTTCGTTTGCGCAGCCCTCGTTGCGCCACGCCCACCCCGTTGTGCTGGGCGATATCGTGATATCACTGGAGACCGTGGCTCGCCGGTTCGGCAAGCGCGTGGCGCAGGCCGCATGCATCGATGCGGCCGACCGAAGCCGCATGCGCGCCGAGGTCATGCTCCTCTTCTGCCACGGATTGCTTCATTTGCTGGGGTATGACCATCCAACGGAGCGGGACCGCGCCCGAATGGCCGCGAAGCAGGCCGAATACCTCGGGTTGACGGATTCCGAAGCCTGGCCGGAGCGATTGGCGCGTCCGACCGGTGCCGGGTCCGGCCGAGCCGCGACCGCTCCCAAAGGAGGACGACGTCACTTTGGACGATGACACTGGTCCGTCAGGAACACCACGGTCCACTCTGATTTCGGCAGTTTGGTGCGTCGCCGTCGTGGCGGTTGTCTTAGCCGCCGTGCCGGGGGGGTCGGAGAGCGCATCATCCGCGAGCGTTGCGGCGCCCGAGGGCCTTGCGACTATCGATCCAGCCGACGAGGCCGGACAACAGGGACACTCGACACCGGGGGACGACAATCCAGAGACGCACCATCTGGGCGCGGACTGGACCGATGCGCTTCCCTTTTCCGTCTTGTGTGCTGTTGCCGTGCTTGTCGCTTTCAGTGCCTTCTTCTCAGGTTCAGAGACGGCCTTCTTTTCTATTCACCGCATCCGGCTGCGCGCCATGCGCGAGGAAAAGGGCCTGACCGCACGACTCGTGACGTCCATGATGGACCGTCCCGGGAAACTGCTCACCACCATCCTGCTCGGCAACATGATCGTCAATGTATTGATTGGTGTCCTGCTCGGAACCCGGACCGAGGATCTTCTGGAAACCCAATTCGGGTTGCCGGTGCCCCTGGCTTACCTGCTGGCGGTCGCCGTATGCACGAGCGTCCTCGTCTTGTTCGGCGAGATCGGCCCAAAAGTCTTTGCGGTCCACACGGGCGAACGCTTCGCCCGGCTCGCGTCCATCCCGCTTCTCGCCGTCGACAAGGCTTTGGCCCCGGTTCGCGACAGCCTCATCATGTTCACCAACGGCCTGTTCCGCGTGACGCGGTTTCACGAATTACGCGCCGCCCCGTTCATTACCGACGCCGAACTGAAATCGGCCCTGTCGGACGGCGAAGCCCACGGCGTCATTGAAGAAGACGAGCGGCAGATGATCCAGGGCATCTTGGAGTTCAGCGATGCCTTCGTTCGCGAAATCCTTGTTCCTCGTCCCGACGTGATCGCCCTGCCGGAAGACGCCACCGTGAGCGAGGCTCTCGACCTGTTGCGCGACCGCGAGTTTTCGCGCATGCCCATCTTCAAGGATGACCTCGACCACGTGACAGGTCTGCTCGTCGTGAAAGATCTCCTTCCCGGTTTCGCAACAGGCGAGCTGAGCAAACCCGTCCGGGAACTCGCCCGTCCCGTCCACTTCGTTCCCGAAACGATGACGGTCCAGCAGTTCGTGAGCGACGCGCAGCGGCATCGTGCCCACTTGGCCGTGGCGGTGGACGAATACGGCGGGACCGCCGGGATCGTGACACTGGAGGACGCCATCGAACAGGTTGTGGGCGATATTATGGACGGCGACGAGCAGGAAGAGCCGGGATACGAGAAACTGGATGACAATCTCTACCTGGTCGAGGGGGGGTTGTCGCTGGATGAACTGAACGAGCTGATTGGCGCATCGCTTGAAGACGAGGAACATGAGACCGTGGCCGGCTTGCTCATGAACCTGACAGACAAGGTGCCTGAGCCAGGTGACGAGATTCTGCACGACGGGATCCAGTTCACCGTGGAGGCCTGCGACGGCAAGCGCGTGTCGTCTCTCCGAATCCGCATCCTCCGCCGGAACTCGTCCGGGGAGGTGCGGTCATGAGTGCGCTGGGCATCGCGTTGATCGTGTTCCTGGGCGCAGTGCTCCTCCAGGGCCTCTTCGCAGGATACGAAACCGGGTTCGTCTCGACCAACCCCATTCGTATCCGGTTCATGGCGGAAGAGGAGCGGTTGGGCCGCGCCGGACGCCTGATGGCGTACGCGGGCAATCCGGACCGCATGCTGAGCATGCTGCTCATCGGGACCAACATTGCCACCATCGTCGGTACCATCGCCCTCACCCGTGGCGCGGAGGCCGTCGCCGAAGGCTATGGCGAGTTGATCGCCATGTTGATCGCGACCCCGGTTATGCTGGTCTTCGCCGAGATCATCCCCAAGAGCGTGTTTCGCACCCACCCCAACCGATTGGCACTTGCCCTGCTTCCTGTGGTGGAACTCTTCTATCATGCCTTGGCGCCGCTGACCATCCCCGTGGCGTGGGTCACCACACGGCTGTTCCGGACGGCCCGAGGCGAGCAGTACCACCTGAGCCCACTCATGTCGTCCCGCGACGATGTCCGCGTCCTTGTAGACGAGAGCGCCACCCACGGCACCATCGAACCCGAAGAGCAGAAGATGATCCACTCCGTCATCAATCTGCAACGCACCCAAGCCAAGGAAATCATGGTCCCGCGGATCGACATCAAGTCCCTGCCCAGCGACGCGACCCGCGACGAACTCCTGGCCCTGTTCGCCGAATCCGGCCTGACGCGCATCCCCGTGTACGAAGAAACCATCGACGAAGTCGTCGGAATCGTCAACGCCCACGACGTACTACTCGACGAAACGCCCGAAGCCCTCGACATCGCCCGGTTCGTGCGCCCCGTCGTGCATGTTCCGGACACCATCAAGGTGGACGACCTCTTCGAGAGCCTCAAGGCCGGCAAGCAGCATATGGCTATCGTCACCGACGAGTACGGCGGCACGGACGGCCTCATCACCATCGAGGATATCCTCGAAGAAATCTTCGGCGAGATCCAGGACGAGCACGACCGTGAGGTAAGCCCCATCAACCGCGTGGGTCCCGGCGCGTACGTCATGGACGCACGACTGTCGCTGGAGGAAATGGCCGAAGCCATCGGCGTACCGGTGGAAGACGAAGAAGTGGAGACCGTAGGCGGTTGGCTGATGCATGTCGCGGGCCGCATCCCGGCCCAGGGCGAAGTAATCAACCACAACGGCTTCCGAATGACCGTGCTGGACGGAGGCGAGAACTTCGTCGCCAAGATCCGGCTGGAGGTCCTGCCCGAGGCGAGCGATGACAGCGTGGCGTAGCACCAAAGACACACCAAAGGGATTCTTCGGCTACCTGCACCGAGGCTGGGGTCAGGCGTGGCGCACCTTGGTCACGGGGCTGCTTGTGTGGGTACCGCTCATCATCACCATATGGGTGACATGGTTCTTCGTCAGCCGGTTCGTGGTCCAGGCGGACAACCTGCTACGGGACTTGGTCGAAAACGTGAAACCCCGGCTCATCCAGTTCGGCCCGTTCGGCTTCCTGGAAGAGGTGAATTATCCTCCCGGTGTGGGCCTTGTGCTTGTTGGGGGACTCTTCTTCGGCACCGGGCTTCTCACCCGCTATCTGGTCGGCCGCAGGATCATCGCGCTGGGTGAGAAAATTGTGCGCGTCATACCCTTCGTGAACCGGATATACTCCGCCGTGCAGCAGATCCGCGACGTCTTCGTGGGTAGGCAGGGCGCAGTATTCCAGAAGGTCTGCCTTGTGGAGTACCCCCGCGAAGGGATGGTCGCCGTGGCCTTCGTCACGTCGAACGAACAGGGCCTCGTGCAGCGCGCCGTGGGCAAGGAGCTCATTGCGGTGTTCGTGCCCACCACACCCAACCCCACCTCAGGCTACCTGGTCTACCTCCCGCCCGAAGAGGTCCGAATCCTGGACATCGGCGTCGAGGAAGCCATGAAACTCATCGTATCCGGTGGCGCCTACATCCCGGGGCAGACCGGCGAGCAGGGCGATCCACCGGCGGAGAGCCAACCGGAGACCGACGTCCCGCAGTAGAATCGACGAGGGTCCGCCTCGTCGCCAGACCCTCTCGCCGCCCGATCCGGGAAGGCCGACACGCCTTCAACTTCTGGTGAGGATTGCAGGCAAGAAGAACACGCCCGCATCCACGGCCGTTGGGGCCAGCGGAATGCGGGCGCAAATTCTCGTCTGCTGCGCGGGTGCGGCCCGGGTCAGGGGGCCGCGATGTCGGTCGTGTGGAATCGTTCGTAGCCGCGTGCGGCCACAACATGGGTGGAGCCGGACGGTGTCACGCCGGTATCGGCGGAGGCCCCAAGCCCGGTTCTATCCGTCGCGGTAACGGCCACGCCCGTCGCAAGGACAAGCGCCAGCAAACACATCAACACGACCATCTTTGCCTTGGCTGTCATATCTGTCTCCTCTC
>JAAEQP010000545.1 GCA_024231375.1 bacterium
CCGGTACTCGCGGTTGCCGATGTACTCCGGCGACTCGCCGACGTTCGAGGTGAGGGCCAGACCGCCGGGTTGATACCGCGCGCCCACCGGCACGTCCACCTCGTCCAAGGGATGGAAATCGGGCAGCACCAGCAGACTGCCGTCGCGTCGCACCTTCGGTCCGCACCGCCATAGGCCGAGGGGGAACGTTGAATACGCGCGCAACGGAGGAAGGGGATACAACCCCCGCCGCAAAGGCGTCAACTCCACCTCCACCCGAACCGAATCGCCCGGCCCCAGTCGTTCGACCACGGGCGCGTCGTCGGCGCGCCACCGTAGAAACCGGGGCAGGCTGAAATAGCCCACCGACAGATCGTACCCGGCCCGGCCGGACCCGTTGGTCATGGTGAACTCGCCCTTGACGGGATGGCCTGCGCTGGCTTTGGCCGGAAGTCCCCCGGCCACCGTCAACCGCGGGCGCAACAGCGGCCCGGCCACAAAAGCCACGGCGAACACGGCCGCGAGCACGAAGAACAAACGGAAGATGGGCATATCCACCGAGAAGGAGCCAATGCTCCCGCACAGCATCCACCCCACGCCGAGGTAGAGTCCCGCCCGGGTGATGCGGAATCCCAGGAAGTACTTGGCCAGCTCCAGCATAACCAGCCGTTGGGGCCCCGACTTCCGGGATGCGCGTCCTCTACGAATGAACTGCATATTCGAATCCGCTCAGTGTTCGATATGGAGCCGACGTGCCTCCATGTCGTACCTTTCCCGCCTGGGCCGCACTCTAAACGTCTCAATGCCGTTGGCATTCTCCCATACGCCAACGCCCCCTTCAAGACGAACCAGGTAGGGCCTCAGGAATCCCCACTTCCCATCCAGGCGCATGCACGGCCACAACGAGTGTCCCGTAGCACCCGGCCCCGGCATGCGCGAGCGTGTCTTCTTCGGTAGTGGTCGGGTCGCGCTACGCCGCGACCGTCCTAGCCCGTCACCCTGTGAAACGAGCGATCGCGTGGTAGGGGCACGCTTCCGCGTGCCCTCCTCCCGCCACTGGCTGCGAGTGCCCTCCCGAACCCGCACAAGGGCACATGCCCCCAATCGTCTTGAATTTGTGGCGCAGGATCCGGGATAGTTGTTCGAGACGGGGGAAACACTGCCCTTCCGCGCGACCCGGATGGATGCGCGGATCGGCCGGGAACGAAACAACGAGCGGATGCCGCGTTTGCGCGTGGGCCCGCCAGGCGGATGGATGCGATTCGGATTCGACTTCAGCAAGATGCCGGCCTATGTCCTTGTGTGGACCGAGGGGGAGGCCTCCGTCTCGGGTTTCGACGAGTTGCTGACTGAACTCGTCAACTCACCCCGCTGGGCGTCCGGCATGGGGCAAGTCGTCGATCACAGACGGCTCACAGCTTCTTCGCTTTCCGGGGACGACATGCAGGCCATCAGGAACGTGGTCAGGCGCCACGCCGACAAGCTCGGACAGGGGAAGACCGCCTTCGTCGTTTCCGATGCCCTATCCTTCGGTATGGCGAGAATGTACGAGTTGGTCGGAGGCGACGAGATCCATCAACGGGTGGGCGTGTTCTATACCGTCGAGGAAGCCACCCAATGGCTGAGCGACTCAGAAACGAGGGAGCCACGGGATTGACCTAGGTCGCCACCGGATCGCACGGCCTGGCGACCGATCGCCGCAAGAGGCACAAAAGAACCGCGCCCCGGTCCTCCCTAAGAAGGAACCGGGGCGCGCTGCATTCTCTAGTGCGAAGGAGCGCTACCAGCGTCCGCCGCCACCGCCACCGCCGCCACGGCCGCCGCCGCCACGGCCGCCGCCGCCACGACCACCGCCGCTGTCGTTGCGGGGTTTGGCTTCGTTGACATTCAGCGCACGGCCGCCAAGGTCTTGGCCGTTCAGCCCGTCGATGGCCTTCTGGGCCTCTTCGCTCGACGTCATCTCGACGAATCCGAATCCACGGGATTCGCCCGTGAATTTGTCCTTGATCACGGCCGAACTCGATACTTCGCCGTAGGCTTCGAACGCGCTACGCAAATCATCCTCGTTGGTGCTGTAGGAGAGATTCCCGACGTAAATGTTCATCTGATCACCTTTCTATGGCTATTGCGGAACAAACGGGACAGCCCCTACCGGCAATTCACGCCCCTCTCGGCCCATGGTGCGGCAGCATATCCGCCCCCCGGGGTATGGTTGCAGCCGTAGTTCCGTTAATCCCTTACACGATCTCCACAAGCTCGATTTCAAACTTCAGGTCTTTGCCGGCCAGCGGGTGGTTCCCATCGACCGTCACCGTGTCGCCGGCCACATTCACGACCGTCAACACCATGTTCCTCCCGTCCGGTGCAGCCGCTCGAAACTGTTGCCCCACCGCAATATCCGCGTCGTCCGGGAAGTGCGAGCGGTCAATCTCCTCAACCAACGCGTCCTGGAACGGCCCGTAGGCTTCCTCGGCGGGGATCTGCTGGGTTCTCTTGTCGCCCACGTCCATCCCGATCACGACTGCCTCAAACCCCTGAATCACCTGCTGCTGTCCCAGCGTGAACTCCAGTGGCTCGCGCTCGACAGAGGTGTCAAACACCGTCCCGTCCTCAAGGGTGCCTGTGTAATGCACACGCACCTTGTCGTTCAGCTTCGCTTGCGCCATGTACTCTTCCTTCGCCTCATTGTAGCCCGTTCCGGCTGTGTCATAGACTTACGCGACCGGACCGGTACGAGGCGGAGAAAGCCGCGCTCCCCGATGGCGATATACCGCGCATGGAGTCCGTTATGCAAGCGACGACGTGCACTGGAGTCACAGCGTCATCGAGTTGTTTGAATGGCATCTCAGGATCCGCCGTCCACGCTCCCGACCGATGCCGAATGGGACCTCGCCGCGCACGCACGCGCGGAGGCATTTTGAAGTGCTCTGGCGGTCTTTTCGCACAGGGCGACCCATTCCTGATCGCTCATGGAGTCGTAGGCTCCAGATTGAAGAGCAGCCAAACATAGGGCTTGCTCAAGTTCAGTCGCTGTCCTGTCGCGTCCGCCGTTTGGACTATGATGGATGTTTTTGCTCACAGCTTAGTTTAGCATAATACGATAAAAACTGGAACCGTCATGACGTTCGCGCGGGAGCCTGCCGCCGAAAACAGGCCAACACGTTACACGGCAAGGCTTTACGCAGGACGACCTTTGCCCGTCCGTCGGTCGGGGACCGCATAACGCCCCGGTCTTGCGGTTGGACAGACTACGGTGGGTCCTGATTTCGCTACCTCTTTTGCCTTCCGATCCCCTTGTGATATAGTGGCGATTCCTATCCGATTTGGGCCAGTTGCGAAACAAGGAACGAATACCTATGTCGAATGAATTCAAGCTCATTGAACCGAACTTCGTGCCCCCCCTGGATCCCGGGTTCCGTCCCGCGGTCCTCGCAAACCACGCCTTTGTCGAGGAAGTCCAGGCATCGGGAGCGGGTGTGCCCCTGATACTGGGTCTCGAACGCGCGGACGGGTCGGTTTCCCGTTTTGAAACCGTCGTCTACCCCGAGGGCCATGACCGGGCCGGCGCCAACCTTATGTACGTCGAACGCATCATCAAATTCCTGCTCTGGCAGCGAGGCGGCTGGAAAGTCTACGTGGGCGGCCCGAAGAGCATCGCCGATCACATCGCCGCATACTACTCCGACGGCGGCGTCCGCGATTTCGACTTCCACTTCATGGGCGAGGATGTGTACGAGAAGACCTTCGAGGTCGTGTCCTGCGAGCCCGGCGACGTGCCGCCCGAACAGGAAAGCACCGTGCCTCTCGGACGTCATCTCGATGGCTGCCGCATCGGCTTCGACCTCGGCGCGTCCGACCGCAAGGTGTCGGCCGTGGTCGACGGCGAGGCCGTGTTCAGCGAAGAGGTGGTGTGGGAACCGCGCAAGCAGACGGACCCGACCTACCACTACAACGAAGTCATGGCCGCCCTGAAGACGGCCGCGTCCAAGATGCCTCGCGTGGACGCCATCGGCGGCAGTTCGGCCGGCGTGTACATCAACAACCGCGCCATGATCGCGTCGCTGTTCCGGGGTATTCCGAAGGACCAGTTCGACCAGGTCAAGAACATGTTCCTGCGTATCCGCGACGAGATGAACGTGCCTCTCGAAATCGTGAACGACGGCGAA
>JAAEQP010000546.1 GCA_024231375.1 bacterium
CGCGAAAATCGGTTTCCTTGAACACGTCCCATTCACCCGACGCCAAGTCCACGGACGCAAGGCCCCAGCGTTTGTCCGGTTCGAGCGTCAACCCGAAGTAAAGCACTCTCTCGTCGGCGTCAATCGACATACTGATGGGACGCACCTCCGAAAGCCCGGTAAACGTGCCCGCCTTGGTGGTCCGGTTCGGCATGCCCAACCCGCTCGCCACGGCTGTGATCATAATGTCGTCGCCGACGCGGAAGTAGAGACAATCGTCCTTCCGCGCAAGCGTCCAATCATCTGCCGCCTCTTGTCCGCCGTTCGAAAGCTCCCGCACCGTGGCGGCGTCGACCAGGCACCGCACAGCTCCCGTCGCCATGTCCACGCTATGCGGCTGGCTCCGGCCGCGCGTCCGAGTGGAGTTGAAGACCAGAAACCCCATGCCCGGCGTCCACATCGGGTGCGTCTGATAGATGAGTTGGTCCTGCTCTTTTCCCGGGGTCAGTACGCGCACGCGCGCGCCGGTCTTCTCATCGCGGTATTCCGTCATGGTGTCTGCTCGTCCTGCTTTCGCTTCTTGTCCCGTAGCGCATGCCGCCAACTCCGCAGCCGACAGCGCGCACAGGCTGGTCTTCAAGAATGCTCGTCGAGACTGCATGAGATGGGGTCTCCAAAACGTTGGGGCACTTCTCAGCCCATAGCGGTCAACGAGTGGACCTCCTTGTCCAGACGCGACCCCAGGC
>JAAEQP010000547.1 GCA_024231375.1 bacterium
ATCTATCTCGGAACCAGACGAACCGCGATTTCGAGGGTTCCGCGGGTCCCAAGCTTCCTGACGACGATGCGCGAATGGGACTCGTCGCCGTGCATGGGGAGGGTATCCACGCGGACCGTACACTCCTCAGGTACAGAGAGAATCACCTTCCCTCGGTCGCCCTCAATGGTGATACCTGCGCCGTCGATCTGCACGGGCAGCCGGGTTTGCCAGTAGAACTCCACGCCGTCGCCCTTGGCCAGGGCATAATCATCGCGAATCGTGAGAACCTCCGGTGCCGGCGAGTCCCATGATCGGGTCCATTTCGTGTAGTACCCATCCCAACCCGCTGTGGCGTCGATGGTTGCGCTGAATGCGGTGTCGTCGCCACGGCCCTCGGGCTTCACGTCCACCGGCAGTGGGCACTCGGGATGGGCGCGCTCGGTCATGCCCACTGGCACCAACATGTTGTGCCGCTGGCATTGGCCGTACTGGTGGTGGATTGGGTCACTGTAGCTGCATGTGCCGAGGTCGAGGGCAAAGGTCTCGCCCGCGAACTCAAGCACGAAGCCGCCCTTGTCTTCGTGGGTATGGCCGGATCGGCTGTTGTGGCCCATCACGAGGATCTTCACCGGGAGGTCGCCAATCATGCGCGTCGAGGCCATGGGCCCCATGTGGGGCAACTGGACGAACGCCGGCACGGGCGGTCCGGCGGGTTCCAGGAGAGTTTCGCCATTCTTGCGGCGCTGCTTGTTGCACATGGTGGTCCAATGGCTGCCTGGCATCAGATGGACCAGGATGTCGAGAATGCCGCGACCGAATCTGGCGCTTGCATCACAGATGGGGATCACGTGGGTGTCCGTGGTCGACATCAACAGTGCGGCGAAATCCGACGAGCGCTTCAGGACGTCGGGCGTGATGTCTTCGAGCGCCAGCCCACGCGCTCGGGCATAGCACTTCAGCACTTCGTAGTTCTCGCGCACCGTGGGCGTGAAGTAACTTGGGCCTTCGCCGCAGGAACCGTCCGGGAACAGGGCCAGTTCGAGATTCTCCACCGAATCCCGCATGGCCAAGTCGGTGTAGGGCTTCACGCGGGGCCATTCGCGTTCCAGCACCGCATACGCGTACATGCGGCCCGTGTTGAAGTAGGCGAGTTGATTGCAGTGGAAGATGTAGTCGTGGCGCCATGTGACAAAGTTGATACCGCCGCAGCCTTCTTCGGCCAACCGCCGCCTCAGATAGGCTCGTCCGCCTTCGGTCAGGATCTCGCCCGCCACATCCAGCACGTAGGCCACCTCTTCGGCCACGCCCGAGGCGCGAAACGACCGGTGCTCCCACGCACCGCCCGGGAAATGGGTGATGAATCCTTCCCGCCAGTGTTCGCACATGGCCAGGCTGAGTGCATACCGGGCGGCGGCTCGCAAGGCGTCGGCGTCTTTCAGCACCAAGCCCGCCACGGCCAGCGACCGGTTACCCGGCATGGAAGCCATGTCCGCTTCGCGAACACGGTTGTAGCGTTGATGGTTTCCTCGACTGCGGGCGAACTCACCAATGGCGCTCTCGAAATCCATGTCGTGCGCGGATTCGGCCGTCTTGGTGTAAGTCGACTCGCCCGAGTCGCGCATGGAAGCTTCATGGCTGGCGCGCATGGACTCCAACTCATCGTTCGTCACGAAGATGCCGTACAGAGGCTTGAATTCCGGCTCGAAATCGTTGCCCTGGATGTAGCGGTCCCACATCATGCCCGAATAGTCCCACCGACGGGTATGCTGGGCGAGCATGGTTGTGTTCTGCAACCCAACCCATCGGAACCACCCCACCCCGACGCCCTCGGCCCCGGCGTTGATCGTGAAACGGATGGATTCGATGATCTTCGCGCCGTCGAGGTCGAGTGCGTACTCCTCCTCCGCGCCTTCATGGGGAGGGAACCGCTTCGCGCGCTCACCAAGGTCGGTGGCAAGCACAATCTCGAACATCGCTTGCTTGGGCAGCGCGATCCGCACCATGAAACGGTCATAGTCGGAGCAGTCGACCCGAACGGTGCGCGACATCGCCAACGCGGGCCCCGAGTTGGGACGCTGAGCCCATTCGAAATCGACCGCGGCCCACCCCTGCGAGACGTGCAGGCCGTGGGCGCGTCCGTCGTCGACGTTCCACTGATCGAGGGCACTCAAGCCGGGATCCCAGAAGGGCTCGATGATGGCTTCCGCCACGTTGATGGGCACGGGGAACGCAGCTTCCGCGGCTTCCACCCAGGGTGCGGCTGCAATCAGAAGGACGAATGAGGTCAGTAGGAATGCGTTGCGCCGATGCGGCATGGCACGTTTCTCCCGTTCCCCCGGTCGGGCTGACAGGCACCCGCCGTATGTTCGATGGGGTGGCATTGGTTCAGCTTTGGCGTATCGGTCTGTGGCTCGGAGTTGTGTGTCCTCTGCGCATCCGGCCGACCGATACTCCTGACCACGCGATTGTAGCGGCATCGGGCTCAGGAAACGAAATCGTTGCAGTGCCGATGGGCCCGCGGGTATTGTGGGGGGCGTCGGGCTGGACTGGGCGAGGAGACGGCACACCGAGGAAACGCAGCTAAGCGAGGCGGGGGACACGATGAGCAAGAGTAACTGCATGCTTAACAGACACTTCCGCGGCATGATGCCCATAATGCCGACGGTCGTGACCGAATCGGGCGGCCTGGACACGGGCAGCCAGAAACGAGTCATCGACTACTGCATTGACTCCGGCGCCGTGGCGATTGGCCACTTTGGGATCGCGTCGGAGTTCCATAAACTCAGCGACGAGGATCGGCGGGTACTGACCAATCTGATAGTCGATCACGTGGCGGGACGCGTCCCGGTATTCATCGGGATCACGGCGCCGTCGGACCGAATCATGGTGGACTACGCCCGCGAGGCGGAATCCCTCGGGGCCGATTTGCTGATGGTGTCGCTGCCGTATGTGTACCTTCCCGATGGCAGCGGCGCATACCGGCTCTTCGAATCATTGCGCCGGGTCACCGACACGCCGATCATCATCCAGGATACGCCCGCGACAAGCCCCATCCTCACGCCGGAACTCATCATGCGTATCGTCAACGAGTTGGGCGGGATCCAGTCGGTTAAGGCCGAAGGTGCAAACTTCATTGCCAAGACGGCCCGCCTCCTGGAGTTGACCGACGGCAAGTTGCAGGTCATTGGCGGCGCAGGGGGGAAGCACCTGCTTCATCTACTGCGTATTGGGGTGACCGCGTTCATGACCGGCACCGAGGCCGTCGATATCCACGGATCCGTGGTGCAAGCGTATCTGGAGGGTGACGAAGAACAAGCAGCCGACATCTACTACCGGCAATTGCTGCCCTATTTCATGTTCTACACCGACTACTCGGAAGAACTGCTCAAGGCCATGCTTCACTTGCGCGGAATCATTGACTGTCCTCACGTGATTCCGCCCAGACGAGACCTGCCAATGAGCGAGGTCGAATGGCAGGAACTCCGATGGGTTCTAGAACGCATTGGGTATGCACGTGGATGGGGCGACGACCGCTAGAAGTCCGGCCTGAAAGGCCGG
>JAAEQP010000548.1 GCA_024231375.1 bacterium
CCGCGCAGAACGAGCCGGCCTCCCACGGCTTGTCGCCCGACCCGTCCTCGTGCAGAACGAACCCGCAGTCGATATCCCATACGCGTCCGGACTCCCGTTCGACACGCATGAAGTTCCTGGCATTGAACGAGTACACCGCCTCGACGGTGGAGTCCGTGAGGTTCGCAAACCGGTACTCCAAAGCCGCCACGGGCAGGCTGGAACTATCCGCATCGCCGGGCGTGAACGGGCTCCAGCCGGTGATCTCCATGTCCAGCGGGATGTCCGGATCGCCCAGCGTTACCGTCGCGAACGGGAACCGGCTGTCAAACGTAGCCTCGGCCAGACGGGGAAAGCCATATGTGCAATCCCCCAGTCCATTGTACGAATCGGGATGGCCGAGCACCTTCCACGTCGGCACGGGGCCTTCCAGAACGCGTGCAACGTTCGGATCGCCCTTCACGCACACGGCAGCGCATACATACGGCTCATTGTGCATGTCCGGATTGTTCCGCACCGACACGTGCGAGATCGCTCCCGTTCCACCCAGGCATATCATCCCCGCACCGATGCCGCCCAGCGGAAAAGCCACGCGGTCAAGGCTCGCCCCGGCGTACGGTTGGCCATAGGCCCTGCGAGTTCGGCTCATCGGTTCATCCTCTCAGAATCCATACCGTGTAACTCCACGATAG
>JAAEQP010000549.1 GCA_024231375.1 bacterium
CGTGAAGAACGGCTTGGACCTCTGCGCCAAGAACGACCTCGAAGCCAATCACCTCTTCGTGTTCTCGCAGGAAGGCGAATTGCTGCGCAAGATTCCCTCGCTCATGTACTCGACGGGCATTGGCGACCTCAACGGCGACGGGACCATCGAAGCCTTCGGTGTCGTTTGCCATCGGGACGGCGGCCGCCGCGCCCGCGAGATGTCCCATCTCCGTTGCGTGAACCTGGCGACCGGTGAGGTCGTTTGGGAAGTGCCCGTTCCCCGCGTTGGACTCCCCGGCGCCAACGCCCTTGCCGCCGACCTCAACAACGACGGCAAACTCGAAGCCATCATCTGCGACGGCAATCCCGTGTTCTACGGCCACCTCCCCGGACTTGACTGGGGCGCTGTCTATGTCGTCTCTCACGATGGTCAGCTGCTTCAAACCATCGAGTTGCCCACATGGGCGCGCCGACTCATCATGTGCGATATCGACGACGACGGCAAGAACGAACTCATCGTCCAAACGGACGGCAAGCCGGCTGCGCTCCATGTGTTTGAGACAGACGCGCCGGCCACCACGGCGACATGGCACTTGCCTTTCGGAAATACGCATCATTGGGGCGCGGAGCACCTACCGCGCAAGTAGCTTTGAGTGAGGACGGAGGAGGAATCGTGTCGAAGCTCATATCAACGAAAGGCTGGGCCGTGCGCGCTGCCCTTCTATTGACAGCCGCAATTACGATAGGTTCCGCGGCAATGGAGCCTTTCGAGATAACCGTCGGAGACGAGGTCGTCGCGACGGTTGGCCCCGACTTCTACGGCCTCCACTACGACGGGCCGGCGCACGTCACATGGGATGAAGTGCACAAGAAGGAGGTTTCCCGCCCTGGGATGTACGGCTCGCCTTCCGCGCGGGACGCGCTTCACGCTATCGGAACCCGTGTTGCGCGGATCTTCATCCGCTGTCAGAAGGCCCATCCCGAGCCGGGGGTGTTCGACTGGGCGTTCCTCGATGCGGCCGTGGACCAAGTGGTCGACTCCGGCATGACGCCCATGTTGTGCCTTCATCAAGGTGAGGCCGTGTGGTTCGTCGGCACCAAGGAAGAGCCATGGTGGACACACGATGAGGCAATGGTGGAGTGGCGGACGTTTGCCCGAGCTTGCGCGGAACGCTACGGCGAC
>JAAEQP010000550.1 GCA_024231375.1 bacterium
CACGCGCGGATCGGGACAGTACCTCCGCAGGGCTTCTTCCGGGGAGACAGCATTCATAGCGCTATGTTGTGAACGGCGCATTCGCTGGAGTTCCTGGATTCCTTATTCGTATTCATGTGACTCTTGCCGACTATTGGAGATGCTAACATCGCTAGACAGGGGTGTATTCCTTGCAGACCTCTGGCGCCCACCGCGCGGACACTCCCCCCAGGCTTGCCTGGGGCTCATGCGCTCCTGAATCTATCCTGACCCACGAGCCCTTCGGCGTCGGGACGCAACGCGTCCAGAGGCAAGTGCCACGGTCAACAGCGTGGCATACACGGCCCACCAGGCCATCGGCAAACCGCTGCCGGCGCCCACGTGCACGGTGCGGGATGCGGTGCAGACGTGGCCTGCCGTGTCGGTGACGGTGTAGGTCACGGAGTAGGTGCCTTCGGTGCTGGTGTCCACGGTGTTAAGCGTATCCATCACCCCGGTCAAATCGCCGCAAACAGCATCGAATGCCTCGGCACTTTCGTCGGAGTAGACGGCGTCCACGGCGACGGTGGCGGGGTTGTCGCCCAGCACGGTGATGAGCGGCGCTTCGGTGTCGCCGGACTGGTGGACTTGCACTTCCACGGGACTATTCACCGCGGTTCCACCACCGCTGTCGGTCGCGGTCACCAGAAGGTAGCCGTTGCGCGAGGTCGCCGCCGTGTTGGCCGTGCAACTCACCCCGATGCTGCCTGCGTCCGTGCCCGATGCGCCCGAGTCGATGGTCAACCAGCTCGCCGCGCCGCCTTGCACGTTTGCACTCCAGTTTAAGGTGTCCGCACCCGTGTTCGCCACGTCGAAGGTCGCGGCACCCGTTGGCGCGCCGACGCTACGCGAGGACGTCACCTGCAACACCGGCGGCGTCACCAGCGGCGTCAACTGTACGGCGTGCGCGGTGTACGGCGAG
>JAAEQP010000551.1 GCA_024231375.1 bacterium
CCAGCCTGTCGGCGGTTATCGTGAAGCTTGCGCCCGGCGGGCTATTTCCTCTATTCTTTAGTCTAGGCGAAGGGCCTCGGGGAGGTGCCATGTCGGAATTGGTACAAATGTTGGGCGCGCAACGCGACCGAATTGTCGCCGCTGCCTACGATGCATGCGAGGACGACGTCTATGAGGATGCCATTTCGGGTCTGTTCGACGGTCTCTTGATCGCCCTGCCTTCCGAGACGCCGATAGACGCGTCCCCCCTCGGTGAAGCGGGCGCCAATGAAGCCATGACCGGACGCATTCTCCGGGCGATCCAGTCCGAGTCCATCGAGGTATTGCGCGAATCCTGCCCGTCATCAACCTTCGGCCAGGCGGTCCTGGATCTGCGGGCGATCATCGCGCGGGCACTCCCGGTACAGCCCGTTGTGCCTTGGTGTGCGGAACTGGCCGAGACCCTTCGATCAGAGGATTCATCGGGTCCGACCTCCCGAAACATTGTGGACTTCTTCCGGTGCGTCACGTCCACCATACGCGACATGGTATACGCCCACGACGTCAACGGGAACATGTTCTATATCAACGATTCGGGTCTGGGAATGATCGGCTATTCCCGCGACGATTTGAAGGTGGGCATGTCGGTCTACGACTTCGTCGTTCCGGACCACCTTGACTTGGTCGAGGCGCGGCTGGAATCGCCCGGCGCCGTGCTGCGCGCACCGTACTCCATCGAGATCTACGCCAGAGACGGCGAGCGCATCCCCATCGAGATCGACACGCGCCCCTTGTTGGGGGACGACGACGAAGTGGTCGGCGTGGTCGGGATCGCGCGCGATCTGCGTCTGGAACGGCGTCTTCAGACACAGATTCAGCGGACCAATGCCCATTTGGAGCATATCCTCGCCGCCGCGCCGATGGGCATCCTGCGCACCGACCAGCAAGGGGTCATTGTCGATGCCAATGCCATTGCCACGGGGCTCGTCGGAGCGCCCAACACCAACGCGTTGATCGGCCTTCACGTGGCCGCGCTTGGAAGCGAGGGCAATCCCATCGAGACCCACGCCAACGCCACACTTCAGGGTGGCCGCGAGATCGGCGAGCGCGTGCACTTCAAGACGCGTTACGGCTCCATGCTGAAGTGCGATATGCTCCTGACGCCCCAGCACGAGGATTCAGGGGCCGTCAGCGGCCTGCTCGTGCTTCTCATCGACGTGGCGGAGCAGATAGCCCTGCAACAGAGCCTTGCCCAGCACGAGCGGTTGTCGGCCCTGGGCCAGATCATCGCGGGCGTGGCGCACGAGATCAACAATCCTCTCACCGGCATCCTCGGCTACGCCCAGTATTTGCTCCAGACTACGGAGAGTGAGACCACCCGGGAGCGGCTCCAGCAGATCGTCGAGGAATCTCAGCGATGCCGCCGCGTAGTCGATAATCTGCTCAGCTTTGCCGATGCCGGTCAGACCGAGAAACGCGCCGCCGACGTCAACAGTCTGGTTCGCGAGATTGTCGATCTCTACGAATACCAACTTCGGATGGACTCCATCCGGATGGATCTTGAGTTGGGCGACGATCTGCCTCAAGTCAATCTGGCCGCCCAGGAAGTCCAGAGGGTCTTCCTCAACCTCATCAGCAACGCCCACCAGGCCCTGTGCACCGTGGACGGCCGCGAACGCGCGTTGAGCATCAGGTCCTACGTCGAGAACGGCAAGGTCCATGTGGTGGTCGGCGACAACGGCCCCGGCGTTTCCGAAGGCGACCAGAGCCGGGTGTTCGACCCCTTCTTCACCACCCACAAACAGGGCGAGGGAATGGGTCTTGGACTGAGTGTATCCTACGGCATCGTTCAAGACCACGGCGGTCAAATCGTTCTCGAATCGACCCCTGGCGAGGGTGCCTCTTTCATCGTCACGTTCCCTATTCACGAATAGGAACGCGGCGCCCCGAACCTTCAGCCAGGACGCCGCGTCACGTATCCTCCATATCCGTCTAGGTGCAGTGCCTTGGCAGGGGCATGGCCTTGCCTGCGCGCGACGATTTCTCGGCCGTCTCAATCAACGCAATCACGCGCCGTGCGCTTTCGGGGGTAACCGACAGTGCGTCGCCGAAGTCGAGGTGGTCCGCCACGTTTCGGTAGTAGGCGTGCCAGTCCGAATCGAGGTAGTCCACCTCGCTCTCCACCTTCATCCCGTCCTTGTGACTGACCACCCGGAACGTGTTCTGACCCTCGGGCGAGTCCTCGATACCGCCTTCGGTGCCCAGAATACGCCACCGGCGCTTGCCCACTGCTGCCGTGTGCGACAGCTCGATATGAGCGCTTGCGCCGCTCTTGAAACGCACCGTGGCGCCGCAATGGTCTTCGTTCGTCACATCGTGCCACACGCGCTTCGCCTGGAAATGGCCCGAGACCTCCGTGATGGGGCTCGGGACAAGTCCCAGAACCCAGTCGCAGACGTGGGCGCCCCAGTCGTAGAACGCCCCGCCCGAAATCCGCTTGTCCGACCGCCACCAGAATCCAGGATGACTGTATCCGCCCATGAAGGCCTCGATGTGGAAGGGATCACCAATCAACCCACGGGCGATGATGTCCTTGATCGTCATGTAGTCGCCGTCCCACCGCCGGTTGTGGAACACGCTCAGCATCTTCTTGGCCCGTTTCGCCGCGGCGATCATCGCATCCGCCTCTTTCACCGTTACGCTGAAAGGTTTCTCCGTCACCACGTGCCGCCCGGCCTTCGAGCATTGCATACACAGCTTCGCGTGCTTGTTGTGTTCGGTGATGATCACCACAAGATCCACGTCCGCCTTGTCCAACATCTGAGTAGCCGACGCATATCCCTTCACGCCGGGGAACTCCTGCTCGGCCCGGTCGCGATGCCGTTTCACCAGGTCGCACACTGCCACAGGCTCCATGCCCGCCAACCGCAGGCTCTCCAGATGCAGTCTGCCCATGCTGAAGAGGTCGCTGTATCCGATGGTGCCTACCTTCAGCGGTTTCGGCGCGCGGACCCCGGCGGCCCAGTCCACGCCTCGCAAGGCCAGCTTCTGGAACGACGGATGGCCAAAGGCCCGTTCGTCGTGCCCAAGCGCCAGGTAGAACACGCGTCCGTCTCCGTAGGACTTCGTGTAGGCCATGGGGTGTTTCCTGTGGTGCCATTGCGCCGTTGCCAGCACGTTCACCGCCTTCGGGTCGTATTTCGTCAGCGTGTAGAACTCGTCCGTGATCTGAAAGTCCGGGAGGCGTTTGCTGATGTAGCTATCCCGGTCCGTGACCGTCACCGCAATCGGCGTCACCGCACCATGGCCCGCGAATTGCCCGCCGATCATGTCGATGTAGCCTCTGTTGCCGGTCCATGCCGACGTGGCGCTGTGCAACCCCACGAACCCGCCGCCCTTGCGGACGTAGTTCAACAACCCCTTCTCCTGGGCCGCCGTCAGCGAACCGCCTTGAGCGTATACAGCCACGACCTTGTACTTCTCGATCGATCCTGCTCTCAGGGCGTTCGCGTCCCGGGTCACATCGACCTTGTACCGTCCGCCTGCTTCCACGAAGTCCTTGAACAGTGCCGCGCACGCGTCCCAAGGATGCCACTCCCCACCCGTAACCAACAGGACCTTCTTCGCTGCCATGATTCCACCCTTTCTCAGATGACGGTTCCTTCAGCCGTGTTCCAGGACGGGCCCGAGGCTCATCCGCTCGCGGCAGTGTAGACCATCCATTCGCCATGCACAAGCCGTTCAAGCACCAGAATCTGCCTTCCCGGCATTGTTACCGATGCGCCATCTTGGTACCATGCCGCTACCGCGAATACCACACCTGTGGTACGGACCGGGAGGAGGGTTGTCACCATGGACATCGCAGGCAAGACCGCTCTGGTCACTGGCGCGGCGAAGCGCCTTGGACGTTCCGTGGCCGAAGCGTTGGCGGCACAAGGCGCGAACGTGGTTGTTCACTACCGCTCGTCCGCTGGCGAAGCTGCCGGATTGGTCAAGTCGCTGGAAGCGAAAGATGTTCGCGCATGGGCGATCCAGGCCGATCTCGAGGACCCCGACGCTGCCAGCAAACTCGTGGATCGCGCCATCGCCTCGGCGGGGGCGTTGGATATCCTGGTGAATTCCGCGTCCATTTTCCCGGAATCTGCACTGACTGAGTTCACGCCCGACGAACTTTACGCCAGTATCAATATCAACGCGCTCGCTCCCTTGGTGCTTGGAAGAGGATTCGCGGCCCAGGAACGCGAGGGGACTATTCTCAACTTCCTCGACTGCCGCATCCAGGACTACGACGCGCGCCACGCGGCCTATCACCTCAGCAAACGTATGCTATTCACCCTGACCCGGATGATGGCCCTGGAGTTCGCGCCGCGGATTCGTGTCAACGCCGTTGCGCCCGGTTTGGTGTTGCCGCCCGCGGGTGAAGACGAGTCCTACCTGCGCAACCTTGCGCACACGAATCCGCTGAATAGCCACGGCAGTGCGGAAGATATTGTCCAGGCCGCGCTGTTCCTTATCGGAAGCCCTTTCGTGACCGGACAGGTAGTCTATGTGGATGGAGGAAGGCACATGATTGGATCAACCTATGGCTGACCACGCACCCGACAGAATATACATCCGCGATCTGGCCTGCCGGTGCATCGTCGGCATCAATCCCGAGGAGCGCACCAACAAACAGGATGTCATTATCAACATCGAAATGACGGCCGACCTCTCCAAGGCCTGCGCAAGCGATGCCATCGAGGATACCGTCGACTACAAGGCCATCAAGAAACGTGTGCTCCGTATGGTGGAGGACTCCACGTTTCTCCTGGTCGAGAAGCTGGCCCAGGCCGTGGCCGATATTTGTCTGGC
>JAAEQP010000552.1 GCA_024231375.1 bacterium
AATGCGCAGTTAACTGCGCATTTGTCTCGCCCACACGCGCGCGGAGCACCCACGTCAAGCGCCTGCCAGCATCAGCGGCTTGTGACACGCCGGGGTATCAGGAAACTGTTCGTCATCCCGCGCTATGGACACCCTAACCGCCAACTCTCCCGCACGCTTGCTGGGGATGCCGTGAGCCACAGCGCGCTTATATGTCCTCATGAGGTGGTTTGCCCCGCGCTGTGCGTCCACATCCCGGTCGATGATCTCCTGAATCCACTCCTGAACGTTGGTTGCTCGACTGCCAAGGATTCTCCCCAGCTTGGCCGAAATGAGACAGGCTTGCTCTTCGGTGAGGTTGACGATGAATTCAGACATGACACGCTCCTTCGCGGAACGCATGAGGGAATTTACGCGGCGGGATCGTGGTATAGTGGGGTGTAGGCCGTCCGCGTGCTTACCCCATGCGTTCGGTTTAGGCTCGTGGCGAGTGTTTGCGCACTCCCACGGGCCGCTTCAATTTCTGTCAGCCTAGCACGAATGGTGCGGGGCGTCAAGGGGGTTAATCGAATATTCGTCTAGGCGTCAATACCCATGCTCCTCCAACCATGGCCGTACCGCCTCGTCTATCAGTACGCCCATGTCGAACACTTCGGGCCGTCGCCCGATCCGCTCTTTGAGCACCGCCAGGTCCAGCCGATCCTTCAGCTCCGGCAACATGTGGCAGAACAGCTTGGCATCCCTACCGGGCACGTTCGGCACCCGTGTCCCGCGTCGCGGCTCTTGCGCTGCGAAGTCGGCCGCCTCGTCTGCAATCCGTTTAGGCGTTTTGGGTGGCACGTATCAGTTCCTCCGCTATGTGTTCGATGTCCGCTATGGCCGCGTCCACTTGCCGACACGCACGCCGGTTGCCCTGCACGGTGTCCCGGTAGTCTCGCAGCGTCAAGCCGTCTCTCAGTGCATCCTGGTACACGGTGCGGGCGGGCAGCACGGCGTCCAGGCAGACAAGGCCGTCGGGAAGGATGGCATCGAAGTAGGCTTTCAGCTTCGCCAGGCTGGCATTCGGATGGACGAACACGGGCAACACCACGAACCGGGCATCCACTTGGCGAAGGACGGGCAACACGTGGGCCCCAAGGCTGTGCTCATCGAATCCGCTCGCTCGCATCGGTAGGACAATCACGTCGGCCGCGCCAAGGGCAAGCCGTGTCATGAAGCCGGGCTTCGATTCGCCGGGCACGTCCAGAATCACCGCGTCGTGTTCAAGCGCCTTGCTCAGTCCATCGCGTGCTGTGCGTTCGTTTAGGTGGTAAAAATACGACTTGCAAGTCGTATTTGCCCGATCCCGCCGCCATGCCGCTAGTGAACCCTGGGGATCCAGCTCGACAAGCGCCACAGAGCCGTAGGCTTTCCGGAAGGCTTCCGAGTGCGCCAGGCACAAAGACAGCGTGGACTTCGCCAGTCCGCCCTTCGTGCCAGCTATCGCATAGGTTGCCATGACGGATATCAGAATAGACTATTGACAGGATTGGCGCAATACTGAATATTCCACCAGTCCCCTACCCGCGCGCGGGTGGGTATCAGGTGACGGACATATTGTTCAGGCGAAGAATATGTCCCCCTGTAGCCCGCGCCCACATGGGCACCCGAAACCCGAAACGCCCTGTACGCCCCTCTAAGGCGTTTTCTCCCCATCCCGGTATGCTACCCCTCGCGAGCCGCCGTTTTCACGCCAGCGCGTGCTCGCACCGGGTGCAATGGGCGGGATTTGCGGCTGGAAGGGTGGGGGGTTGGGTGAATGGTGGGTGGAGTACAGCTCTGCAAATTTGCAGACCCTCTTTCGTGTGTTGGTGGCGAGCCGGGTGAATGGTGGGTGGAGTACAGCAGCACAAAATCGGACACGTATGTCCGATTTGGTGGGGAGCCGGGCGAACGCGGGGTGGACTACAACCCCAGCGCCTTCACCACGCAGCAAGCCGCGGCCGCCAGCACCACGAGCGCCATGCCGCCAGCGATGCCCACGAGAATCAGGATTTCATCTACTCGTCTGTGTGTCATACGTGTCTTGTACACCAGAGGGCTGCGTAAAATGCGGGGAGGATTACGCAAGCGCCGACCGGCGGAACGCGCATGATCAACCGGTCGGCGCTTGCTATGGGTCCAGGCGCTCAGCTGCTTAGACCTGGGCGCCCTTGCCCACGACAACAGGTCGCAGGCTAACGGAGACGGTGCGTCGAAAAATCAATACCACCGCCGGGTGCACGTGATGCCTGAATCGGAAACGCCGGTGTCGCCCACCGAGAGGTACACTTGCGCCAAGCTCATCTTGCCCGTGGTGATCGCCGGTGCGCTCGGTGACGCCGCTTCGGTGCCCTTCTCAATGCCAATGCCGCCGGTACTCGTGACGTACGTCACGTCAATGCGCGGGTTGCCACTCGGGGCCGTGATCCCCGTGCTGTTCTGAGCGCTCGCCACCTTAATGCGCGTCATAGAAACGCCGCCATACCCAGCCGCGACACGTACAGCCATCGTCGGCCCGCCTGTGGTCTGGGAAACCTCGAACTTGTCACCGTAGTCATAGACGCCGTCACCGATGCATGTGGGGGGGCCAAGAAAGTGAAACTCTTCCGCCAAACTATCAGTAATCGATCCAGCGCTGACGGTGCCTGTCGTGGTGAGGTCGCCCGTGTGCGCGTCGATTTGTAGCTTGATGTTCGACGTGCCCGGCTCGTAGACATACAGCTTGCCGGGTCCGGTGGATGCGGTGTTGTCGAACAGGTAAATGAAACCCGTTCCCGTTGTACTCGCCTTCGGAGACAGGCGCAAATAGGCGTTGCCGGTGCCGGACTGCTCGGGCTGCACGCGGAGCCAGTAGCCCGCCTGCAGTTCGGGATATTGCGCGGTGAATGTCAGATCGCCGTCCAATGTAATGTTGCCGTCGGTGAGGATGTCGCCGGAGTCACAGAGGTCAACGCCGCCCGCAGGACTCAGACCCTTGCCGGTATCGCCGTATCCGCCCGCAATCTGGAGTTCTTCAATCTTCGTGGGGTTCGATCCTATTGCCATGTCGGCCTCCTTGCCTTAGAGAAAGATCCGCGTATCCGTGATGCCCGTTGCCGTGATTGACGCGGTGCCTGTGGTGAGTAGTATCTCCGCGAGCTTCATGTAACCCGTGCTGACGGCTGGTGCGCTCGGCCCCGTGTCCGCCGTGCCTGCCAGCACCGATGCAACGGAGTACTCGGAGAGTTGCACCACGTCAATCCTGCTCTTGCCGGTAGCAGTCGGCGCGGTGATGGTGCTGGTGTTCTGGTTGCTGGCGCTCCACACGGGGCGGCGATCAACCTGGCCTTCGCCGCTCTTCACCGTCACCGCCATGCTTGCGCCGCCGGTCGTGGGGATAACTTCAAACTCGTTGCCGTATCGGGCCACGCCATCACCCGCGCCGCGCAGTGTGGCGACGTGCTCGCCGAAACGGTCGAAGTGCGTGTTGATCTCTTCGTGCTGTGCCGACACGTTGGACACGAGCCACTGATCCGTACCCGTCGAGATGCTGCGCGCGCTCGTACCATTGGCACCGCGTACCACTGTCAGGGTGTCGCCGGTTGACGTGGCGTCGCCCGTGCTGCTCCAAGCCGTGCATTCAACCTCCTCGCCGTTGCTGAGGTCTTGTGCCAGCCAGAAGGGAGGCGCAAGCCCGCACGCCTGCGCCCCTGCGATCTCGCCGATGCCCACCTTCAGTGCTGTGCCGGTGCTGTTGAGCGCGGTCTTCTGGTCGAAGTCGAAGTATCGGCAGGTGTCGTGTCGCCGGGTGCTCATGGCGTCACCTTCTCTAGGCGCGCTTCAATGGTGCGGATGATGTCCGCCTGGATGTTGACGTGCTGCTGTAGCCCGTCGCGACGCGCCATCTGTCTGCAGTAGTCCGGCGTGCTCACGCCTTCCTCGCCGCAGGCGATACGCCAGGCGATGCTCCGCAGGTCTAGCTCGGCTCCCGCCGCTGTCGCCAGCAGCTTCTCGTAGTGCTTGCGCGTTGCCGCGAGGTAGCTGCGGGCGTTCTGGATTTCTTGTTCATCGGTCATGGGTTCACTTCCTTGTGGTTAGGCACGCCGCCGCCCTTAGCGGGGTTGTTGCTTTTTCTCTTCCGTCAGAGCATCGACGATGCCCCTGAAAACCTCCTCCGCCTCCGGCGGGGTCAACCCTTGCTTGGCACACGTAGCGAACACCCGTTCGCGAAGTTGCTCCCTTGTGTCCATGGCTACTCCCTTTCCGCAGGCTGTTCCAACGAATCGAATCGGAAACCGCCGTTAGAGTTCATGCCTGCTTTGCCGTTGAGCGCATCCGCCGCCGCGTCGCTCTTCATGAGCAGGTTTGCTTTGGGGTTCATGCCCGTGACGGCATGGCGTACCTGCAAGCCGTGAAACTCTTCCGAGCGCTTCTGGCGAATCCCGGGATCGATCTTCGGATCCTGAATTAGCTCTTTGCCTTCCCACTTCGCGAGCGCTTGACGGCCATCGTGCTCTACGAGTACGTGCCATTGGCTAAGACGCTCGCTGTGCGCCAACCATGCGTCACGGGCTAGATTCCACTGCTCCACAAAATGACGCCAAGCGTCGGATTCTTCTTTCGCCTTGGCGACAGCCCGCGCAACAATTTCCTCGAACGCCTGCTTGCCTGCGTTCTTTTCGAGCTGCAGAATCTCGCCTTCAAGGATCGCGAGTTGTTCGCGCAGGTAGGACACGCGAGAGCGCAACATATCGACGGTGTGCGAATCGTTCGCATAGGCTTTGTCCGAATAGTCACCGTTGCCGGTTGCCTGCGCGCGCAATCCCTTGGAGCGTTGCTCTTCGCTGAGCCGCAAGTCTTGCTGCGTGCTGGAGAGTTCGTCGCGGATCTCCGCGATCTTCGTGTGGGTGTTTTCGAGTTTTTTCTTCGCGTCCATGTTGTCAATCTCCTATTTCTTGCCGCCGGGCCACGGTGCGGACTTGGCGGGTTTGGGCACGCGTCGGTTTGCTTGCTCGGGTGCGATTTTGTGCGTAGGGATCGTCTCGGATTCGTAGGGGGATTTCTTCGTGCTGTCTTGATAAGCGGGAGCGGTAGCCATTTTCAGAACTCCTTCGTTAGTGGAATCGGATGTGGTTGGGGTTGCGCATTTGTTGGTAGTCAAAAAGCTGGACACCGCCCGAATAGCGCCGCCCGTCGATTTCCTCTACTTCGCCTTGCGGCGCATCTTCGCCGGGTTTCTTCATGCTGCCGTAGTCCAGCGTGAGGGGATCGGGTTCGGGTTCGGGCTTGGCTGTCGCCTCTGCTTCGAGTTCCGCCTTAGCGCGAATCAGCGTCTCGGGTTCGCGTGCCGTCCAGGTTTCCTCGAAGCCTTGCCAGTCAGGCGTTCCGGTGTCACCCGCCGCAAGCCAGTCCTTGGCCGCTTCGGCTTTGAGTTCAAGCATCTTGTCGGTGAGTTGTGCCATGGTCGCTCCTATCTCGGCCGCCAGAAGCACGGCCGTATGGTTTGAGGCGTTGGGGGTTGAGTGCTAATACCTGTGTCGTTTGCCCGCTCTTCCGCCAGGCGTTGCCGTTCAGATTCGACCCACTGCCTGTGGAGGTTTGCGCGCATTAGGCCCCGGGGTTCATAGAGTCCCGGAATCCATCTCTTTTGAGTCGTCCTGCATATGAACGCCCAAAAGGTTTCCCGCTCACCGGGTTTGGGTTTGGCATAGGTTTCCTGGAAACGCTCATGCATAGAGCTACGCTTTTCGCCGACTGCCCAAACAGCCGTCGCAACCGCGTCCGCGAGGTCCGCATGACCGGATGGGCCGCGTTCGTGCGCAATCGAGAGCGAGTTGTTCCGGCCAAAATATGCCGTCGTGTTTGCAAGCCCTTCGCGCAACTCCGGGTTATTCGGCAAGTGGACGCGGCCGCCCACAAGCAGGCTCTTGAGGCTGGCAAAAACCTTAGCCAAGTGGGGACGGCGTTCGGCCTCAAGTCCCACCTTGTCTAGCGCACTTGTGACCCAGCCACCCGCGTATTGATCCACAAGCGCCTTGCTGATTCGATACCGTTCGGCCAGGTCTTTGAGTTCCTGCAGAATAGGATCGGGATCTCTGCTATCCCACGTTCGCGAAACGTCAACAACGATGAGGCCGCTTGATTCCCGATGCGTGATGGCAGCCGCGAATCGATCCCTGCCACTAAGCCCACTCTGGTCAAGACCCAAGTAGTGCTTGCGTCCCTCGGTCGGGGGGAGGTCGCCATCAAGAACCATGGCGCGGTCGATCATTTCGC
>JAAEQP010000553.1 GCA_024231375.1 bacterium
GGAAGTCGGGAGATACCGCTTTTCCACAGTCACTCTTCTCTCCAATCGCTGTTGGTTGTTCGCGTCAAGCCTCAGCCAAGTACGAACAACGGACTACAGTTTCTTGCATGGATCGCACGCGTCTGCGCCGTCGTGGCCGAGGATGGCGGACAGTGCATAGCGATGCCGCGCCAACCAGCGGTAGACGTACGGCGAAACGAGGGAAACGCCCGGGATACGGAACACCCACGCGAGCCACCGCCAGCCCCGCAACAATCGCAGCAGGTGGGGAAATGCTTGCTCGCCGGAGTAGACCGTTCCGTCTGGGAGCGCCAACTGCATGGCCTCGCTACACGCCGCTTCGCTGACATTGGGAAACCGTGAAGCGCGTCGGTCGTCCTGACACGGAAGCGTCTCAATGGTCCCCGCAAAGGCCCTCCGGGAAACCCATTCCGCTGCGCCGGTGCACAATGGACACGTGCCATCGTAAACGAGAGTTGCTATGTACTGTGCCTCGGCCATTGAGCGGAGATCCTATCGCGGTGGAC
>JAAEQP010000554.1 GCA_024231375.1 bacterium
AGCACTCGACCTGGAGACCACCGGTCTCGACGCCAACCGTGATGCCATCATCGAGGTCGGCGCGATAAAGTTCCGCGCCGACGAGGTGCTGGACACCTTTTCCACCTTTGTCAGGCCAGGCCGTCCCATCCCACCCCAAATCGTCGAACTGACCGGCATCCGTGACGAGGACGTGATCAATGCGCCCAGCGTGCACGACGTGCTGCCCCGCGTGGAACGCTTTGTTGGTCAGTTGCCCATCATTGGACATAACGTCTCGTTCGACCTGGGCTTTTTGCGCCGCCACTCTCAACCGTTCAAGAACGAATCTCTCGACACCTTCGAGTTGGCAGGCATTCTACTCCCGCACGCCGAACGCTACAGCCTGACGGCGCTGACAAAGATGCTGGGCATCGAGTTGGAGCACGCGCACCGGGCGTTGGACGACGCGCAGGCCACTTTTGGCCTCTTTCGTGCACTCTTCCGCCGGGCGATGGACCTGCCGTCGCAAACGCTACAGGACATTGCGCGCCTCGGCGAGCAGGCCGGGTGGAAGGCCGCCAGATTCTTCCGCGAGGCGCTGGATGAGGCTGCCCGCCATCCACCGGAACGACGCGCCAGACCGGACGCCGCTCCCAAGGGGCCATTGTTCGCCGCGACGCAAAAAGCGCGTCCCTTGCA
>JAAEQP010000555.1 GCA_024231375.1 bacterium
GGTCCGAGTCTCCTCTGCTGGTGATGGAGTAATTCCCAGCGTCTCATCGTGCTACATTACGGACTGGAATGTAGGGGCGGGTCCCTGTGCCCGCCCACAGAGCACGTGAAGCCGTGGTTCGAGGGCGGGCACGGACATCTTATCGGTTTAGTCAAGTGGATTCTTGAAGATTCGCCAGAGTCTCCGTTGTCCTGATCGTCTCGATCACGGGGCTGCCACGTCGGATGAGTTGGGCGAGATGGAAGCTCTCGTTGTACGGCGTTCGCGTCATCCACATCCTGTAGATGATCTTCAGCCACCGTGAGGCCAGGATGCGTAACGCGTGGGCATGGCCGTGTCCTGCATCGCACGCGCGTTGGTAGACGGCTCTGGCCCAGACACACCGTCCCCTGCTGTGGTCGGCAAACTGGTGCAGGGTGGTCCTGAACGCCTTCTGGCAGGCACGGCGGAAGAGGACTTTCCTTCGCTTCCCGCTCTGGCGAGTCACCGGGACGCATCCACTGAGCTGCTGAAGGGAGTGGGCCGACTCGTACCGCCCCCTGTCGCTGCCGAAGGCCGCCAACAGGCGGGGGGCGAGCTTTGGGCCTGCCCCAGGCAAGGAACGGAACAACGCGGCATCCGGATGCTGTGCGAAGAGGGCCTCGATCCGTTTGCGATAGGCCTTCAGCTGCTCGCGAAGAGTCTGCAACTCCCGCACCAATGCGATGGCATAGACGGAGCGTGCGTCGGAGAGGACCGGGTCCGAGGGCCACGTCGATTCCTTGCGCTCGTGGTCGACTCGCTGGCTCCAGCGGGGCGAGAGGCGGATGCCGTGCCGCTTCAGGAAACCCATGAATTCTCGGCGGTCCGCCGTCCGCAGAGCTTCGGGAGTGGGAAAGGTGATGATGAAGTCCCAGGCCGTCAGGGTCGTCCAGTCGTCGAACCACGCGATCGCCAGCGGATA
>JAAEQP010000556.1 GCA_024231375.1 bacterium
ATCTATCCGTCGTCGCGCTTGGTGGGAGACCCGGAACTCCAGTTCGGTTCGATTGTCGACGGGACCATCGACGAAGAGGAGCTCGGTCCGTTTGACGATCTCGGATCGATCACGACTGGCGCGTGCCGCCAGTGCTGGGCCCGGAGCCTGTGTGGCGGCGGGTCGGCGGCGGTCCACCATGCCCTCAGCGGATCGTACCGCAAACCCCACGAACCCTGGTGCGATATGCAGCGGGCGTGGATGGCGTCGGCTGTGTCGGCGTTCAATCTACTCTCATCGGAGGGCGTGAATTTCACGCGCGTGTACAACGCCCTGAGCCGTTCCTTCAAACCTTCCCTGTTCACGCTGGTGCGTGCGGCGTTCCGCGTCTCCGTCGGCATGCGGCCCATCGAAGAGTCCGACGCCGAAATGCTCTGCGAATGGGAGAACTGGAACGAAGCGGCCTATTTTCTGTGCAACGAGACGGGACTTCTGCTGGCCACCCGCTACGACCGGCAGATGGACGCGCTCCATCCCAAAGGCACGGAACTCGAGATGATTCTGCTCCGCAAGAACGGGGACACGCTGGGTCTCGTGAAGCTCCGGCCCGAACGCGTGCCCGGCACGGCCAAAGGCTGGGTCTATCTCCACGATGAAGCCGACTACGCCTCCGAAGACGTCCGAAAAGGGTTCCGCACCATCCTCAAGGAAGCGGGCGGACAACAATCCATCCGCCGCGTGACCGTGCCCGTGTCC
>JAAEQP010000557.1 GCA_024231375.1 bacterium
CCATTCTCACGGAGTACATGGCCGACGTGCGCCGGTTGACGGAGGAGTGGGCGGCGCGGCGCGGCCACCCTGTCAAGATCTGCGCGCGGGTGCCGTCCCATCCGCAGCACGCGCGAGGCCTGGGCCTCGATGGCGTCACTTGGGCCAAGCAAGGCCTGATTGACCTGCTGGTCCCGACGCCTTTTTGGTTTACGACCAACACGGACATGCCCATCGAACTCTGGCGCGAACTGCTAGGACCGGCCTTAAAGGACGTTGCCCTGGCGCCCTGCATTGAAGTGCGCGTACACAATCGCTACGTTCACGCCAGTCCCACCTACAACGACCTCGAATCGTCGCGCGGCCAAGTGGCTTCCCTGATTGACCAGGGCGCCGACCACGTGTACCTGTTCAATTTCTTCTTCCCGTCACCCGCGCCCGAGCCTGTTTGGACGCCCGCCCAGTTCAAGGAGTTCCTCGACGACGGTGCGCGCATGGACACCATCCTCGCGAAACCCCGGCGGCACATCGTCACCTACGACGACGCGATTCCGCCGGGCGTGCCGGTGGCGTGTATCTTGCCTGCCGCGCTCGAAGGGACGCGTCCCGCCACGTTTAGGATTCACACGGCGCCTGTTCCGGACTCGGGACGCGCCGTCATCCGTGTCGGGCTGGCGGACAAGTCCGGCGTTGGTGAGGCCGCATTCAGAGCACGGTTCAACGGCCACTTCTGTGAAGAGACGGAGGCGGAGGGCCTGCCACGCGGCGAACTGTGCGTTTGGGAGGAGTTCAAGATCAAGCGGGAACTGCTCTTTGAGGTTGACAGGAAGCACATGAATCGCGGCCACAACGTGGTCGAAGTCATGCTTGCCGAGCCCGGCGACCCGCAGGAGATCGTGTGGATGGAAGTCCGCGTCGAACCAGGCGCGTAGTCGCGGTACTGATTTGGAGGTTACAACGCAATGAAGAGAATCGCATTCGCGGCAGTGGTGGGTCGTCTACTGGCCTCCCCTGTCCTCTGGGCAGAGACATCCGAGGGAGTCGATCTGGCGCAGATGGAGGGGTGGGATATTGTCGTCGCCACGGATGCCATTCCGGCGGAACGTTGCGCGGCAGAGGAATTCCAGGCGCTGTTCCAAGAGGCCAGCGGGGAGGAACTGCCTATCGTCGAGGACATCGATCGCCCCGACCGCCACGTGTTCGTCGGCGAGAGCCTCCCCATGCGCGCGAGTGGCGTCGGTTTTTCCGTGAAGGAGTTTGAAGCCGAGGACCTACGGCTCGTTGTTCGTGACAGCAACATTGCTATCGCGGGCGGCAGACCACGCGGCACGCTCTACGGGGTCTATTCGTTTCTGGAAGATTACTGCGGCATACGGTTCTTGACGCCCGACCACACGCACGTGCCCAAGATCGAGACAAGATGCGTCGTTGGACCGGTGGACCACTTCTATCGCCCGCCTTTTGGCGGCTACCGGTATCCCAACTACCCGACGCAATGGTTGAGCCCGGCCTATGGGGTGCGCATGCGCAACAACGGGTTCTGCGAGGACCCGAAGCTGGGAGGACGCTCGGAGTTTTTCGTCATCAACCACAGTTTCTACCGGCAGTTGCCGGCGGCAGCGTATGCCGAGGAGCACCCGGAGTACTTCTGTCTGTTCGACGGGAAGCGCATGGTGGACCCCGGCGGCCACCTTCAAGGCAACAACCCCTGCTACGCATGCCCGGGCGTCCTCGACATCGTCACGAAAGCCGCGTTGACGGACACGGTGGGCGCACTGAAGAAGGGACTGAGGAACGTCGCCGTGAGCCAGAACGACACGGCCTGGTGCTACTGCCAATGCCCGGAATGCTCGGCGGTGAACGAACGCGAAGGGACGTTGGGCGGGTCTATGTTCGAGTTCGTCAACAAAGTCGCCGACAACATTGCCGAGGAGTACCCGAACGTC
>JAAEQP010000558.1 GCA_024231375.1 bacterium
CGCGAGGACACGATCGAGAAGCAGCGGACCGACGAATGCAAGGTCGTTGTGACGGTCACTGTCTCCTACACGTACAAGTCCCACACGGTCAAGACCGACAAGGACGGAAAAGTCGTCGAGACGTGCACCACCTACGAGGTCGTGACCACCGTGAAGGTGGTCGAGGTCTGCAACGGCACCCGGAAGGAGGTTGGGACGAGCACACACACGTCGATGGAGACCTTCTGCGACGGGCAAACCGACGACCCCACCACCGGCCAGACCAAGGGATTCGATGGGACAGAAACCGACACATTGAAATACCCCCATGGAACGGAGGTCCGGGTCGAGAAGAAGGGCGAGGTGGTCAAAGTCACCGTGAATTATCCGGACGGCACCACAGATTCCGTTTCGATTCCCAAGCCGTAGCAGAAACACAAGAGCCGGTCGTGTGGGGCGTTTGTCCGTCCGGCAGTTTCCTCACGGAAATACAGCGGATAGCGGAACTGGCGAGGGACGCACCGGAGATGGTGTTCACGACCCTGGCCCACCACATCGACATCGACTTCCTACGGGAGGCGCTTCGACGCGTGCGCCCCGACGGAGCGGTGGGCGTGGACGGCGAGACGGCTCAGGCGTTCGCCAGCGACCTGGAGAATCGACTTCGGGATCTGCTGGAGCGCTTCAAGTCGGGCTCGTACCGCGCGCCACCGGTCCGGCGTGTCCGCATCCCGAAGGACGGCGGCAAGACGCGGCCCATCGGGATTCCGACCTTCGAGGACGAGGTTCTTCAGAAGGCCGTGACCATGGTGATGGAGGCCGTGTACGAGCAGGACTTCCTGCCCTTCTCGTACGGCTTTCGACCTGGGCGGTCAGCGCATCAAGCGCTCGATACGCTTCGGGAGAAGTCGATGAGGATGGCGGGGGGGCTGGGTGATCGACTTGGACATCCAGGCCTTCTTTGACAGCCTGGATCATGGCCATCTCCGAGGCTTTCTCGACGACAGGGTGCGCGATGGGGTGTTGAGGCGCGTCATCGGGAAGTGGTTGAAGGCAGGGGTGATGGAAGCGGGCAGCGTGAGCTACCCGGACGTAGGGTCACCGCAGGGAGGCGTGATCTCCCCGCTGCTGGCGAACGTGTACCTGCACGAAGTACTCGACAAGTGGTTCGTGGAGGTCGCCAAGCCGCGGCTGCAAGGCCCGGCGTTCCTCATCCGGTACGCCGACGATGCAATCATCGTATGCGCCCTCGAAGAGGACGCTGATCGCATGATGCACGTCCTGCCAAAGCGCTTTGGTCGGTATGGGCTGACGCTTCACCCGGACAAGACACGGTTGGTCAACTTCGTTGGCCCCCGTGGCGGTTCTCCGGGTGGTCCGGGCAAAGGTGGCCCGCGGCCGGGGACGTTCGACTTCCTCGGCTTCACTCACTACTGGGGCAAGAGCCGGAAGGGGTGGTGGGTCATCAAACGTCGCACGGCCAAGAGCCGCTTCAACCGGGCGATCCTCCGGACCGCCGAGTGGTGCCGGCGCAACCGGCACCGACCGATTGAGCAACAGCACGCGACCCTCAGCCGCAAGCTCCGCGGGCATGATGCCTATTACGGCATCACAGGAAATTCCTATGCCCTCGCGAGGTTGCGGTACTCGGTACGGATGGTCTGGCGCAAGTGGCTGGGCCGCCGTGGTGGAAGAAGACCGATGACATGGGACCGGTTCCAGCTGCTTTGGCAGCGATACCCGCTCCCGCCGGCGGTCTGCGTCCACTCATCCTTGAGGCGCCGCGCAGCGAACCCATGATCTGAGGAGCCGGATGCGTCAACGCGCACGTCCGGATCTGTGGGAGCCC
>JAAEQP010000559.1 GCA_024231375.1 bacterium
AGGCCGTGGAGGCCGAGCAGCCTGAGGAGGCGGCGGAAGACGCGGAACCGATCACGCCGTTCAGCGCGCTGATCCAGAGCTTGGCGACCCAGTGCTTGTTCGCGTTGGGTGTGATCGCGCCGCAGGACGCGAAGCAGGTGACGCTGGACATCGTCCAGGCGAAGTATGTCATCGACACGTTGCTGATGCTGCGCGAGAAGACCGAGGGCAATCTCACGGAGGATGAAGAGACCACGCTGGGCGAGGCCATCGCCGAATTGCAGCGCATCTACGTTGTGCGTGCGCAGCAGGCGCAGGAATCCGCTCTGCAGCAGTCGGGCATCGACATGAATAACTTGAAGGACCCGCAAGGGTAGGGATCGGGAGACGGCGACCATGTCCGCGTATATCATCGCAGGAATGCAGTGGGGAGACGAGGGGAAAGGCAAGATTGTCGACTACCTGACCAGCAAGGCCGACATGGTGGTTCGCCATCAGGGCGGCAACAATGCGGGTCACACGGTGGTGGTCAACGGAGAGCAGACAATTCTGCACCTCATCCCCAGCGGCATCCTGCATGAAGGAACGGCCTGCATCATCGGCAATGGCACGGTGGTGGACCCGGCCGTACTCATCAAGGAATTGAACGGACTGGACGAGGCGGAGTGCGCCTACCAGGACCGGCTGTTCATCTCGGGTAGCGCGCATATCATCATGCCCTACCACAAGGAGATGGATCGCCTCCAGGAGCAGTTCCGGGGTCAGAACAAGATCGGCACAACGGGCCGCGGAATCGGTCCGGCCTACGCCGACAAGGCCGACCGGTTCGGTATCCGGTTCGCGGATCTTGTTGATGCGGATGCGTTCGCCGAGAAGCTGCGGTCCGTCCTCGAGTACAAAAATACCCTCCTTGTCCAATCCCTCGGCGGAGAGGCGCTGGACTACGATACGATTCTCGCCGAGTACACGGCCTACGCCGACCGGCTTCGTCCCTTCGTGGCCGAGACCGTGACGATGGTCCACGAAGCACTGGGCGCCGGAAAGCGGCTGGTCTTCGAGGGCGCCCAAGGCGCCATGTTGGATCTCGACCACGGCACGTACCCGTATGTCACCAGTTCGACGACCATATCGGGTGGCGTATGTTCGGGCGCGGGCGTGGGTCCGAAGCACGTTGCGGGCGTCATCGGCATCGTCAAGGCGTACACGACCCGTGTGGGCGAGGGGCCGCTGCCGACGGAGTTGCTGGACGACACCGGCGAGCTGTTGCGCAAGGAAGGCAACGAGTTCGGCGCGACGACCGGACGGCCGCGGCGATGTGGCTGGCTCGACTGCGTTCAGTTGAAGCACGCCATGCAGGTGAACGGAACGACGTCGGTGGTCTTGACCAAGCCCGACGTTCTCGGCGTGATGGATGCCATCAAACTATGCACGGCTTACGAGATTGACGGGGAACGGACGACCGAGTTCCCGTCGCAGGTGTCGAAGGTTGAGCGCGTCGTTCCCGTGTACGAAGAGATGCCGGGCTGGAAGCAAGACATTTCCGGGTGCCGCTCGTGGGACGAGTTGCCCGAGGACGCGAAGCGCTACTTCACACGCGTCGAGGAACTGCTGGGCGTGCCGGTGTCCATCGTGAGTGTTGGTCCGGGACGCGAAGAGACCATCACGCGGTCGGACCCGTTTGCCGGCTAGGTTTTGCCGACGGAGAGGGCTCTCTCGTCATGCTGAGTGAAACGAAGCGGTGGCGCGCACTGCCAGATGATTGCCTGGGGGCCGCGGAAGCAGGGACAACACTCAGGCCGCGAGAAGACCTGGGACAGTCCCGTCTCCGTCCGCCTGCGTCGGACTCGAAAAAGTCTCGGCCCTGGCGCGTAGCCCGCGATAAGCGGGGGACAGCCACCCATTGTTGCCCTAGGAAGCGCAATAATGGGACGCAAGAGCTTGGCAGTCCCCGTTTGTCGCTTCTGTTTTCGCGCGCATGTGACTTTTTCAACAGCTCCGCAGTCCCGTCTCTCTCGCAGACTCGCTCGCTTGGTACAGTCCCTGGTTTCGCTTGCGTTGTCCTTCTGTTTGCCGTATTCCTGACGGGTTGTCTGTCTGAAGAACCACCAGTTCCGCCGAAGGAAGCACTGGCGCTGGCTGCATCCCGTATCACCTCCATCCTCGAAGACGATCAATCGCTGGGCCGCGGTCCTCGCATTCACATGTCCGACGCCGTACCGGAGGACGCGGGTACCGTCGAGTTCTGGTATTTCTCGCATCCTATCATCGCACCGGCGCTGGGACCTTCCGACGGGCAGGCGGCGTTCAACCGTCTGCTGCCGCCGGGCCACATCCTTGAAGCTCATTTTATTGGCGAATGGCAGTACGCTGTCCAGAAGCTGACCGTCAGCATCGCGGCGAACGACCTGCCCGACCTGGCGCTGGTGAAGCGGCCGTGGCTGGCGCGGCTCGCGGAGTCGGGCCGCCTCATGCCCCTGGATGCCCTCCTCCCCACTCCCTTGCTGGAGGACATCAGTCCGCGCGCGCGGGAAGCGGGATCCATCGAAGGGAGGCTGTTCGGGCTGCCGGTAGACGGGTTCTGCCTGGTGTTGTTCTACAACCGGGACATGATTGGCGATGTGCCGCCCGCTACGTGGGGCGAGCTACGAACGCGCGCGGAGAGGATATCCGAGACCCGGAAGACGGACGGACCCGGATACGCTTTGGGCCATTTCCCGTACTTGCCGGCGTTGTGGTCTGCGGGAGGCGCTGTGGTGGACGGCACCACGTGCGGCCTGGCGGAACCGACGGCGTTGGAGACGTTGGAATATATCCTCGCATTACGCGACGACGGTCTGATGCATCCGCATACGTTCCTGGACCCGGTCACGGGGTTGTCTTTGTTCCTGAGGGGCGATGTGGCCATGACGGTTGCGTCCAGTGCGGACGTGGCCAAGATGAAGGGCGCGACGTTTGCGTGGGAAATCGCGCCGATTCCGGGCAAGGAAGGTCCGGTCTCGATGCTGGCAGACGACGTGCTAGTGGCCTTCGGCGAGTATGCGGAGGCCAAACAGAAGGCCATCGCAGCCGCCATCGACCAGTTGATAGGATCTCACATCCTGGGCGAAGCCGCGGCGCGGCGGGGTTCGGTGCCCATTCGAAAGAGCGTGCTGGAGGAGGTCACCACACCACAACCGCTCTTGGCCGCCTATGATCACGCGCGGTGTACGCCGCTGGTGGGACCGTGGAACGAGATTGAGGGGCAGTTGATGCGGCATTTGGTATTGGCGTACCGCTATGTACCCCCAGCGGAATCGCCCGACACGCCTTAGAGCGCTCTAGCGGATGGCGCCTTCCCAGGCCTGTTCGTAGAGGGCCAGCACCTTCTCCGCCGGAAGATCACCCACCTGATTCTTGAAGCGGTAGGGGTCCGTCACGATGTGGTCCGCGAAGCCGCGAAGCGGGCCGAGTTCGACGCCGGCATCCTTCGCGGCGGGGGACACGTCAAGTTCACCCAAGAGTGCGTGCAGGGCGTTGGCCACCTTGAGACCGGCTTCTTCGGCGGTGGGGTGTGCGCTGATGCCCAAGGCGCCCGCGATGGCCGCGACCACCTCGGGGAGATGGTCCGCGTTATGCTGGAAGAGGGGCGTGAGGAGCAGGGCGTTCGCCAAACCGTGGGCCACACCGAACTCGATGGTGAGGTAGTAACCCATCCCATGCACCAGCGTGGTACCTGTCTGGGCGATGACGCAACCGGACAGGAGCGAGGCGTAGAGCATGGCCGATCGGGCTTCGATGTCTTGGCCGTCGTCCGCGGCGGCGGGCAACCATCGCTTGACCAAACGGCAGGCTTCCAGGCCCAAAAGGGTGGTGAGGGGTCCGGCCTTCTTCGAGACGATGCCTTCCATGGCCTGGCTCAACACGTCGAGACCGGTGTTGACGGTGATGGTGCGCGGAAGGGACAGGGTCACCTCCGGGTCCAGGATCGCAAGCCGGGGATAGACGACCCTCCCAGAGACGGTGCGTTTGACGCCCGCGTCCGCATCCACGATGACGGCGCCGGGGGTGACTTCGCTGCCGGTTCCGGCCGTGGTGGGAATGGCGACGATGGGCAGAGCGCCGTTGGTGAATTTGTCGGCGCCGAAGTAATCGGCGCAGAGGCCGGGATTCAGGGCCAACCCCGCAGCCGCCTTGGCCACGTCCATGGGACTGCCGCCCCCGAGCGCTACGACGAAGTCGCAGGCCTCATCACGGCATTGCTTGGCGGCGCGTTCGCAGGTGGTGGTCGTGGGGTTCTCTTCGACGTCGTCGAAGAGGCCGGCGCCCGGGAACAGGGCGAGGACGCGGTCGAGCAATCCCGATTCGTGGGCCGATCGTTTCCCCGTGACGACGAGTGGCCGGGATCCCAGGGCCGCACACCGACTCGTCAATTCGGATAGCGTTCCGGCCCCGAACACCACTTCGGTGGGCACGAAGAACCGAAAGGGGGCGCTGCTATCATCAACCCAGTCTGTCATCCAACCACTCGTTAACTTTCTTCTTCTTGGATTCGAGGACCCGGAGCTTCCGCGATGCCTTCTCGGCGGCCTCGGAATTGGGATCGACCTCGATGGCTTTGTTCCAATACGTAGCCGCTTCGGTGAGGCGTCCCTGCTTGTAGAGGGTGTAGCCCAGGTAGGTGTAGGCGAGGCCGCTATTCGCGTCGGTCAGAATCGCGTCCCTCAGCACCTCTTCGGCTTGGGCATAGCGCTTCTGGTTGTAGTGTTGACGCCCTTCCTCGACCTGGCGCGCGGCTGCTTTGCTGTCGCTGGTGGGCCGTTTCGCGCCCACCGAATCCTTCAGCCTACGCGTGTCTTTGGCGATGACGCCGAGGGCCTCGGACGCGGACTCCCTGCCGCGCGCGATGCGTTTCGCGTGCTTGCCGAGATTCTTGGTGTAGGTCTTCGCTCTGGATAGGAATCCACGGGGCATGAGGCCAATCTCCCATTCGCATCCATGATACCATCATTCACCGGGGCATGGTAAGGGCCTTGTTGAGTGTTGTGGTTACCAGAAGGCCAATTCGGGCGGTTTACACACGGTGCAGGGCCGGAATACAATGTGCCCGGCGAGACGTTCGCAGATCGTCCATGGGCGGACAAAGCAGGAGACAGGCACTGAGCATTATCGAGGCGCTGAATCTCCCCGGGGCCAACGACATGAGCCCCCTGATGGTCCTGTCCGTTATCGTCCTCGTGGGCGGCGGTGGCGGGTTGATCGCGCGTGCGCTACGGGTGCCGGGCATCACAGGGAACATCATCGCGGGCGCGATCCTCGGGTTCACCCTGTTTCGCGACATCGAGGTGGCGAAAGCCCTGCAGCCCCTGTCCACCTTCGCCATGTCCCTCATCGCTGTGTCCGTGGGCGGGCATCTGTCGTATCGGCGGATTCACAACGCGCTGCGCCGCATTCTGACCATCGCCCTGTTCGAATCGATGGTCGTCGTCACGGTGGTCACGGTTGCGCTACGGTACGTGATGTCCGTCCCGTGGCCGGTGGCCGCTCTGCTGGGGTGCATGGCGGTTGAGACGGCCCCCGCGACTACGGTGGCCCTCATTCGTGAGGCCCGCGCCCGCGGATCCTTCGTGAAGACGCTGGTGTCGGTGGTGGCGGTGGACAACATCCTGTGCATCATGCTGTTCGTGTTCGTCGAAACGCTCGATGCAGACTACTACGATCCGGAGACCAGTCTGGGGATGGCAAGGGCCCTGTGGGATACGGTCTTCCAGCTAGGGGGATCCCTGGCGATTGGGTTGGGACTCGGAAAGATCACGCAACGTGCGGTGAACCATACGTATCGGTTCCACAACTTCAGCACGTCTTTCGTGGGCATTCTTCTCTGCACCGGATTGTCCACCTACTTCGGGTTCAGCCCGTTGTTGACGTCGCTGTTCTTCGGCATGTATTTCGGCAACATCCCCGGCGAGGCCGAGAACCAACTGGAGATCCTCGACCCCATTCAGCCGTTGCTGCATGTGTGCTTCTTCACCTTGGCCGGGGCAGCCCTTCACCTCACCGAACTCAAAGCCGCGGGCATCGTGTGCATTGTGTATGTGGCGGTGCGGTTCGCGGGCAAGGCCCTAGGCGCCTGGGTCGGTGGCGTAGTGTCGCGGAGTTCGAAGCGCATCTGGTCCAACATGCCCCTGGCCCTTATGCCTCAATCCGCGGTGGCCATTGGTCTTGTCGTGGTCCTCGAAGGTGACCCGCGCATTCCGACGGAGATCTCGTCGCTCGTGGGTGCGTTGGTGCTGGCGTCAGTCACGGTGAACGAAATCGTGGGGCCCTTCCTCACGCGCGCGGCGCTGAACCGGTCGCGTGAAGCGGGCCTGGACCGTCCGCGGCTCATCGAGTTCCTTCACGAGGAGTTCATCCTCACCGGCCTCCAGGCGAAGGACAAATGGGATGCGCTCCGGAAGATGACGGATTTCTTCGTGCGCACCCATAACATCCCGACCGACCGCCGCGATTCCTTGTACGAAACGGTGGTCGAGCGGGAGCGGTCGATGACCACCGCCATTGGGCTGGGCGCCGCGATCCCGCACGGGCGCATTGAGTCGGGAAGCTCCATCCGCGGCGTGCTGGGCATCTGCCGGGATGGGGTGGACTTCGACGCCAGGGACGGAGAACCGGTGCGGCTGATCATGCTGATCGTAACGCCCGAGGATCACGACAAGCATCATCTTGAGGTGATGGCCAGCCTGGCCGGCATGGTGTCGAGCGAAGCGATTCGGGAACGGCTCGTCGCCGCCATAGACGCCAACGACGCGTGGGAAGTGATTGAGGACGAAGAGGCGCGCGGATACAACTACTTTCTTGAAGGGGAGGATGGGGAACCGACCTCGTCCGAGCAGTAAACACACCATGATCATCGATTGCCATGCCCACATTCGCGACGCCGACAACACTCATCTGCGCGACATTCTGGTCGCCGCGGACCGCGCCGGCGTGGACAAGCTGTGCATCAGTTCGCTGGGCCGGGAATGGACCGAGTTCCCGGACGAGGCGCGTCTTGAGGAGGCCGCCGAGGATGTGCTGGCCGCTCTTGATGCCCATCCCGACCGGTTCATCGGATACACGTATGTCAGCGCGGATTGGGTGGAGAAATCGCTCGACCTTGTGGACAGAACAATCGCCGACGGCCCCTGCCGCATCATCAAGCTGTGGGTATCCCAGTTCGCGGACGATCCTCGGCTGGACGCACTGTTCGCCAAGGCCATCGAGTTGGACGTGCCGGTGATGGCCCACACCTGGGTGAAGGCAACGGGCAACATGACGAAGGAATCCACGTACCACAACGTTGTGAACGCGGCGGCGCGTCATCCTGAGTTGCGCATCTGGTTCGCCCATTGCAGCGGACGTTGGGAGGAGGCGGCGCGCGTGATGCGCGACCAACCAAATGTGGCGGTGGACATCTGCGGGGGCGAGCCCGAGGACGGAGTGGTGGAATGTCTGTTGAAGCACGTGGGCCCGGAACGCGTGTTCTACGGGTCGGATGTTCCCGGGCGCAGCTTGGTGGTGCAGATGGCGAAAGTATTGTCGGCCGACATCAGCGACGAGGCGAAGACGCTGATTCTCGGCGAAGCAGTAAGGCGGTGGATTCGTGATTGATTTCAATGTGAAGCTGGGGCATTGGCCCTATCGACCCGTGAAGCAGTTGGATGCCCTGCTGACGCAGATGGATCGGCTGGGCATCGAGAAGGCGGTGGTGTCGTCGCTCCATTCGGTGTTCTACCTGAATCCGCAGGATGGCAACGAGGAACTCTACGCCGCTGTGGCGCCGCATGCGGACCGGTTGATGCCGTTCGCCGTGGTGAAGCCCAACTTCACGTTGTGCGAAGAGGACCTGGCGAAATGTCTCGGCGCCTATGGCATGCGGGGCGTGGTGCTGCATTCCAACTACCACCGCTACGAATTGGACGACCCCGCCCTGAGCCCGCTCATGCAGTTGGCGCAGGAGTACGCGGTTCCGGTGTGCGTGCATATGGGATTGGAAGATCCCCGTCGGCAGTACGACCGCGAGGCCATCATGCCGGTAGTGCCGGTGGCGATTGGCGCGCTGGCCGAGGCGTATCCCAATGTGGAGGTGGTGGCGCTTGGTCTCAAGTTCGGGCAGGAACGGTTGCTGGGCGATCCCATGCCGCCCAACGTGTCGTTCGACATTTCCAACTACGAGACCATGGGCGATCTGGCCAGCACGCCGGGCGCCGTCGACCGCAGCCGGATGCTGTTCGGCACGGGGTTTCCCATGTTCAGCATGGAAGCGAATGTGGAGAAGCTGGCGCGGTCCGGGTTAGACGATGCGGAGCGTCAAGCCATTGCGCGGGACAATGCGGCGCGGCTACTCGGACTCTGAGACGCCTGGGGGCGGCGTGACACGGGGGCTGGGAAGCAGATACACGATCAGCCACAGCCCTGCGTAGAGCAATCGTCCCGAAACCTTCTGACACACCCACCGAACGACAACAGGGACTACGTGGCGGCCCAGGCGGAGTGAACGTCCGCGAGACCCTAGACAGTCACACGTTTTCGCACCGGTGAGACTTGCCAGTCCGCGCAGCCGAATGCTTGGGAAGAGAACGACGAACCGATCGAACCGTTTCCGGCGCAACTGTTGAATAAGCCCTAGAAATGGCCCCGGATTGCGTGGGGAGTAGCTGGCGGACCCCGTAGACAGGACGTCGTCCGCGAGCTTGGTGAAGGCATCGGCGTCTGCGAGGTCGGACGGCACGATGGCGCAGATGTGGGCGTCGGGATTGGCATCACGGAGGAGTCGCAAGGCTTGGGCGAAGTCGCGGCCCTTGCTGTAGAACACGCCGATGTGGAGTTGCTCGCGGCTCATTGCGCCAGCCCCTCCAGCAGCGGCAGATGGTGCCGCTCTACGATACGCGCCCAGTCGTACTCGTCTTCAGCCACCTCGCGCGCGGTCGTTCCCATGCGTTCCCGGAGCGCTGCGTCGTCGAGCAGCCGTTCCAGGCACGAGGCTAGACCCGCCGCATCGCCCCGGTCGAATAGGAAGCCCGTTTCGTCGTGGCGCACGATGTGCTGGAGTCCACCCACGCGGCTGGCACACACCGGTCGACCAACGGCCATGGCCTCGACGGCCACCAACCCGAAGGGCTCTTCCCACACGGAAGGCACCACACAAACGTCGGCCTGGCGGTACACGTTCTGCATCTCGTCTTGACGGAAACGCCCCAACACCTTGAGCCAAGGCCGGGTCGCGGCGCATTCCGTGTCGGTGATGCGGACTTCGAAATCGTTTCGGGTTGCCGCGAGCCGGTCGCCCGCGGCAAGCAGCGTGTCGAATCCCTTGACCGGATCTTCGACGCGCCCCGTCATCAGGATCACCTTGCAGTCACCCTCGCCTTTGGGCGCTGCCGGGGCGTGTGTGTATTCGCTCATCTCAACGCCGCCGGGCACAATGCGAACGTCATCGACCCAGCCCCGCACGTGGCCGGCCATGATGCCGTTATAGACCAAGGCCGCGTCGAGAGACGCGTAGGATTTCGCCAGTGTCTTGCCGTAACCCGGCATGAAAGCGCCTGCCATCATGTACTCGTGGCACCAGAAACCCATTTGCCAATTCACGATCTCGCCGCGCAGGTGGCGAAGGGTCTCGCGGCGGCATCGCCGGGGCTCGCGTAGGTACACGGGTGGCGCCGCGCCGGTGGTGGCGTGCATCTCGGGTGTGGGACCGCACGCCATTTCGTATGCGTAGAACCGCGACACGGTGGGGTAGTCGGCAAAGGCGAGTGTCACGTGGGGCTTCATGAAGAATCCGTCGCACACGTAGACCACGTCGGGGCGGAAACCGGTTACGGCATCCCGCAAGCGGCGCACGACGTTTCGGCGGGTCATGGAGTGGAACGAGAAAGGCAGGCGCGTCGCGGGAAAAGGAAGGTCATCGGCCCGAAAGTCGCCGCGCGCCCAGGATCCCTCCAACCCGGTCACGAACACATGAACGTCGTTCCCGGCGTTCTGAAAGTGGCGAGCAGTCTGGTAGAGGTCCACGTCCGCCCCGCCGTTGGGCGGCCAGGAGAACATGAGATCTATGAAGGCCAGTCGCATAGCGTTTCCGGGGGCGTCCGTGGGGCCCGCAAAATGGGGGCAGTGGAGCTGTTGGAGAAGTCTGAGTCTCTAACGCGTAGCCCGCGATGGCCGCGAAAGAAGCTAGGGACAGACCCGTCTCGCTGCGCTCGCTGGGGTCAGTCCCGCTTTTTCGCTCCTGCTCTTGGGGTATATGACTTCTTCAACGGTTCCACAGTCCCCGTCCCGCTCCGGTCACGGGGCAGTGCCCGGACTATGTCACTTGGGCGCCACCGGGACGATGCTGCGGAAGAAGCCCACGGCCTCGGCCTGACCAGGCACCTCGTACTCGACGCCGAGTTTCTCGAGAAGGACACCCTCGGCCAGTTGCAGGTCGATGATGGCCTTTTGGAAGTTGACGATGGACTGAACCTCTTGGGACTGGGCCGTGGTCAGGTCTTCCTGGATCTTGAGCACGTCGTAGGTGGTGGTCACGCCCAATTGGAGACGTTTGCGTTCGGCTTGAACGTTGGTTTCTTGGAGCGCCACGGTCTGCCGGTTGCTCTCGATGAGGGTCTTGGACGTGTTGACTCCTCGGAGCGCCATCCGCACGTTGGACGCCAGGTCCAGTTTGGTCTTGTCGAGCCGCTGCTCGGCTTGGCGTTTGGTTTGGGAGGCCTTCAGGTGGGCGCCCCGCGCGGCGCGGTTCGTGATGGGCACGGACGCATTCGCGCTGAAGGAGTAGTTCATGTCGTCTTCGTGCTCAATGCCGCGGAACACGTCCTGGGTGACGCCGCCGCGGCCGCCGCGGAAGTAGGACCCGGACACGTCGACCTGAGGCAGCAGGTCGTTGGCCGACCGTTTCCGTTCGATGTCGGCGTTGTCGATGTCGATCATCGCAATCCTGACCTCGGGCCGCTTGTCGAGGGCGGTGGTGACACTGGCTTTCTCGTCGAGCATGGGAATCTCGCCCACTTTGGGGCGGTCTACCGGCACGATTTGCACGGGCACGATGAGGTCGTCTTCGCGGAGGTCGAGGAGTTGCTTCAACCGGTCTTCGGAGTCCTGCACCTGGGATCGGGCCGACACCAGGTCGCTCACGCGGCCGGCCAAGGCGGCCTTGGCCTGCAGGACTTCGATGGCGGCGCCGGTGCCGATTTCGAGGCGGCGCTCGTTGATCTGGAGCAGGCGCTCGGCGTTCTGCAACGACTCTTCGCGCACGCGGACCTGGTCGACGGCGCCCACCAAGTCCCAGTAGGCCTTGACGACATCGGCCATGGTTGTCATGACCTGCTGTTCGAGCTGGTGTTCACCGGACCGCCTGGAGTTGACGGCTTGGCGTATGCGCGCCATGTTGGCGTTCTTGCCGCGGCCGCGCAACAGCGGCTGGGTGAGACTGAGCGAGGTGCCGCCGCTCCATTCGGGAACGAACTGGTTGTATGTGGAAGCCTCTTCTTCAATGTTGAGTTTCAACTCGTACTGGGTGCCCCAAGGCAGCTTGCCCGCGACGGAGGTCTCGTAGCGCTCCGTCTCGAACTCGATGACCGTCCCCGAGTCGTCGGCGGTCAGCCGTTCGTAGATGGATATCCGATTCTGGACGACGGTGCCGCCGATCTGGAGCAGGCCGGCCAGGAGCGGGAAGCTCTGAGCAAGCTGGTCGTCGAATCCGCCCAGCATACTCCCGCCGCCACCGCCTCCCAGGAGACCTCCCAGCAGTCCGGATGAGGACGACCCGCCACCGCCGAGGAGACTGGTCAGTCCGCCACCGGATCCTCCGAGGCCGCCGCCCAAGAAGGCGTTGGTCTGGGATGACGGGGTGGTTTCGGAGTGGGTGAAGGACCCGGAGATGGAGTACGTGGGATCGAACTCGCCTCTGGACGCCAGCGATTCGCCGTCGGCTTTGAGCGGTTCGAACTCGGTGACCAGGATATCCTGGTTGGCCACCAATGCCAGGGCCACGCAGTCGTACAGGGTCATCTTGAGTTCCTGCCGGTCCGGCATTCCCTCAAGCTGATGATACAGGTCGTCCAGCGTGATGTTGTCGAGTTGAAGCTTGGCCTTCAGGCCCGCTTCCTCCTCGGTCATCCGGATCGGTTCTTTGGGTTCGATGGGTTCGGGCGCTTTGGGGGCCTCCTTCGGCGCTTCTGCCGCAGGCTTCTCAGCGGCAGACGCGGCGGGTTCAGCCTTGGCGGTATCCGTTGCCTTGGCGGCGGCTTCTTCCGTCTTGGGTTCGTAGCGCTTGGCGTTCGGATCCCAGTCCGCGACGGACACCGGTTTGTCTTCCGCTCCGGCCACAGCCCCACACAGGCAGGCGCATAGCGATCCGACCAGGACCAGCGCGATGATTAAACGCGGCATGACGTACATGATTTCCTCCCACCGTTTGCACCGAGTAGTTGCCCTTGGGCAGAGGGGCGCCCCTAAGATCAGACTTCAACACCACATGCGAGGTTTCGCTGATCTCATATACCAGTCTACGGCAACCCGGCAGGTCAGTCAACAAGCTCGGTGTTGACGCATGGGGTCGAATCGTGCTACGCCGGTAGGGCCGAATGACGAACGCCGCCGCGAGCGGCACGAATGGGGGACAGCATGCAGGCATCACGCAGACAGTTTCTGGGACGGGCCGGGATGGCCATGGCCGCGCCCTTGCCGGTGGTGAATGCGGCCGCCTTTGGGGCCGCCGGGGACGGAACGACAGACGACACGGCCGCGCTGCAACGGGCCATCGATGAGGGCGCGGGGGTTCTGGAACTGCCGCCGGGCACGTTTCGCATCACGGAGCCGTTGGTGCTGGACACGACGAAACAGGGCTACGTGGGTGTCCGGGGCGCGCAGGGCGCTTCGCGGATCGTGATGGCCGGGCCGGGGCCGGCGCTGCGTATCGTAGGCGACCACCAGGACACGGCCGACCCGAAAAGCGTTCAACCCCACACCTGGGAGCAGGAACGATTCCCTATCGTCACGGGATTCGAGATTCTCGGCGCCCACGAGGAAGCGGACGGGATTGCGCTGTACCGCACCATGCAATGCGTGGTGTCGAATGTGCTTATCCGGGAGTGCCGGTACGGGATCCATCTCATCGAGCGGAACCGCAATGTGCTCATCGCCGATTCGCACATCTACAACGGCCATGACAGCGGCATCTTCATGGACAACGTAAACCTGCACCAAATCAACATCATCGGCAACCATATCAGCTACTGCAAGCGGGCGGGCATCCGGCAGTTGAACGGCGATGTGCATAACGTGCAAATCACGGGCAACGACATCGAGTACAACTATGGATTCGATGGCATGTCGGGCGAAATCCTGTTGGAAGCGCCGGATTCGGGCCTCATCAGCGAGTACACGATTTCGAGCAACACCATTCAGGCAAAGCCGTTCGCTCAAGGTGCGAACGTGGTCGTCTTGGGTCGGCCAGACGATTACACGGTGGGACACTTCGCCATCACGGGCAACGTGCTCGGTAGCCGCGACGTGAATGTGCTCATGGAGAACGTGAGGCGCTCCGCCACCATCGTGGGCAACACCATCTACACCGGAGTCCAAGCCAACGTGATTCTGCGCGGATGTCGAAACGTCGTTGTCTCGTCCAATACCATCGCCGCTTCTCGAAACGACACACCCGAACGTCTGGACCAAGGCGGTGTGGTGCTCGCGGAGTGTACCGACTGCACGGTCGCGGGAAACATCATGGAATCGTTGCGTTGGGGTACGCCGAACATGGGCGGCGCGGTGACCTGCGTCGAGTGCGCGCGCGTATCCGTGTCGGGATGCCACATCCAGGACCCCCATCACCGGGGCATCCATCTCCAGGAATGCCGCCAGTGCCGGGTGTCGGACAACAGCATCACGAGGACGAATCCGGCGACGCCTCTACGCGCGGGCGTGGAGGTCGAGGCCGGTACCGGGAATCTGGTCCAGAACAACGCCGTGGTTGCTGGCAAGTCCGGGGCGGTGGTCTGCACCGAGGGCGCTAGCGCCGAGCAGGGGAATCTGGTGTTGAAGACGACGATCTAGGGGCGCAACGCCGTCATGCGCCCCTCCGTGTCATACCCTGACTTCGTGTCGATGCCCTTCGGCGCAACCGGGGACCCCGCGCGAGACGGGACTGTTAGCATGCTATTTCAATTGGCGTAGCGCGGCTTCGTACAGTGACTCGGCGCGTTGGCGGAGGTCTTCGCATTCGAGCGGCGGGGCGTCCTGGTCATACTGCGTGGCCTCCCCTCCCCAGGCACGGCATGCGCCGCCGCACAGGTAGCGGACCCGGCAGGCACGGCATTTGGAATTCGTGTCTACACAATGAGTCGCCTGGTCGACAAAGGCCTCGCGGCCCAGCAAGGCGCCGATACCGCTCGCAATGGCATTGCCTAAACGGCTGTGAGGCTCATGGTAGGCGTGACAAGGGAACGCTTCGCCGCTTGGCTCGATATAGAGGCTCCGCCCCAAGCCGCAAGCATTGACGGGCGAGAAGCCATTGCGAAGCACAGACTCGGGGGATTCGTGGGCGGCGATGGCTTCCGAGACAGGAGGCTGGCGCCAGTGCTTCGCACGCCCGAGGGGCAGCAAGGAGCGGAATCTCACCCGCCCGATCCTCAGTTCTCGCGCAAGCTCGCGCACGGATTGCCCTGGCTCTCCTTTGATGGCCTCGGCGGACATCACACAGGCTATGGACAATTCCGCCGCACCGGGCTGGTCCGCATGGTGTTTCTGGTAGAGACGTATGTTCTCCACTGTTGCGTCGCAGGAACCTGCGCCCCGCCCCGATTCACGCGAGGCCCTATCCCCGTCCACACTTGCGACAATCTGGTCGAAGGCATTGGCCATGAGGAGGTGCTCTTCATCTTCGAGAGGAAGCGCAAAGTTCGTGCGCAATACGAGGTTCACCGAATCCAGTTCTTTGCGCCCCCCCGCCAACGCCACGAACAAGCCTTCCCGGTCTGGATGGAGTAGCGGCTCCCCCCCTGTGAGAATGACCTGCCGGAACCCAGCATCGGCGGCCTGGCGCGCTAGCGAGGTGATGTCGTCTACGCGCATGAACCGACCTTCTCCCTCCTCCGCGCAGGCATAGCAGTGGTTGCAGCGCTGTGGACAGTTGAAGGTTGCGTGAATGTAGAGATTATTCAGTCCGTGAACCTGCTCGCGCAGCTTGGCGCGGAAAGCGGCCATTCGCTCCACGGATGTATCGAGCCCAAGATGATCGAGTTCCTCCGACGCGTCCTCATCCGTATCGTGAGCGGCTACGGCGACGGCGGACACGACCCGGATGGCGGTTCCCGCCAGGACGGAAGGGTGAGGACTCGTTGCTGCGATGTCGATCAGCGGCCCCCGGCGCAGCACGGGATGCGACTCCCCATCCCAAGCTTCATCCAGGACCGCCTTCTGGTTTGCTTCGGCAACCATTTCCTCTTGGAGACGTGCATTCAGGCCGTCGAATATGCGCTTGTACGCAGCGCAATACGGATCAACAAGCGTTCCCGCCACCTCTGCGTTGTAGAAGCATCCGCCCTTACAGTAGGGATAGTGCGCGCAATCGCCGCAGGCTTCGCTCACCCGCTCCTCCCGTTCCTTCATACACCGGGCAACGGGGCTCTGCAGTAGCGATTCCATGCGCGGACGTTCCGCCACGTTTCCCATACGGTAGTTCTCGTGTCCGCAGAAACGCTGGCATGGGTAGATGTATCCCTCGGCATCGACCGCTGTGAACAGCCCCAGGCAATCCTTGAACGAACAGACTTGCCCTCTCTGTTCCACGATCCCTCGCGCCATTTGATCAATTGCGGAGATGGCAATGCGTCTCCGTTCGGGTAAGTACGCGGCAACAAGATCTTCAAAGAGGTCCGCGTACTGTGCTGGGCGCAAGGCGTATTGCGGCTTGTCGACTCCCAGCCCGGGAACACTGGCGTGCACCGTGAAGTCCAGACGCCTTTCCAGGAAGAACTCGAAGACGTCATGCCGGTGACGAGCTGATCGGGGTGTGAACGTCGCAATGCATCCGACATTTAAACCACTTGCCCGCGCCAACTCAACCGAGGACATAAATCTTCGGAAGTAGCCCTCTCCTCGCTGACGGTCGTTCAACTCTTCAGGACCATCCAGACTGCCCCCCAGACTGACCTTGTGCGCGCCGAAGAGCCTGCAGAACTCTTCATCCAGACGCCAGAGGTTGCTCTGGAGCGAGAAGCTGGCGGCGCCCTTTCCTCTCAGTGCCGACAATCCATCCAGTGCACGGGCAAAGAAATCATGGGACGCCATCAACGGTTCCCCGCCATGGAACAGTACACTCAGCCGACCGGCCGGGATGTCCTGGCGCATTCTCTCGACAAATCCGAGGGTGTTCTTGAGGATCTGTTTCGACATCACCGGTCCGCGGTTTGGACCAAAGCAATATACGCAGGACGCAGGACACGCCCGGCTCGGGCACAGCATGATTTCAGGCATACCAAGCGTAGACATCATTCGCTAGGGTTGCTCCTGCCTCCGTCTGTGTCTCAAGTCGGCCGGGATGTCGATGCTCTCGTAGCCGGCAGAATTCTGAGAATCGCCGTGGGCTTCGATAAGCTCGGAGCCGACCTTGTGGTCGTCAACATGGTCAGCATGGGAGTCCTTGTGGGTGCTCTTTCGACATCTTCTCTTGATGGCGTTCCAATGCTTGGCGACCAACGAGAAGTCGCGCCGGCCGAAGTCGAACAGCAACTCGGCCACAAGCCGACGCCTCTGCTCATCCTCACTCCCGCGCAGGATCTCCACCAACCCCTCCACGGCCCTTTCGTCACCAAGCTTGCCCAGAGCTATCAGCGCCTCCTCGTCTTCGTTGTGCTTCAGGTATTTGAGCAGTGGTCCTACTGCCAGGGCATCGCCAAGGTCCCCAAGCGCTCTTGCGGCAATTCCGCGTACGCGGCGATTCTCATCCTCGAGTGCACCCGCAAGCGGCTTCACTGCGCGTCGATCACCGAGTTTGGACAAAGCCCCCGCGGTCTTCATGAACACTATCTGATCGCCGGTATTGCTGAGGCTCTTGACAAGGGGCCCTACAGCCCGCCGGTCCCCCATCTCTCCCAGTACCTCGGCCGCCCTCCAGCGAGTTCCGTCGTCCTCATCTCTCAGCGCTAGACTCAAACGCGCTACGGCGAAGAGGCCGCGGACCTTCCCTAGAGAGCGTAGCGCGTCATAGCGAACATGGTCGGCCTTGCCGCCGAAGCATTTGCTTAGTCTCATGGAATAGTACAAGGCTTTCACAAACTTTGGGATGAGCAGGTTCGAGAGTTTGGCACAAACAGTCGAGACGGCCGAAAATGTGGCGCTGAGCGCTTCCGGCAGTCTGCTTTCAGACCCCCACAGAACAGGCAAGAAGAGGACGGCGGCCCCATAGACGGGAACTAGATGATATGCCCAGAACAGCGCATGCGCGCCTACGGGAGGTGATGCCGCCTCTGCGATTAGGCGGGATGCCATCAGTGCCACATATCCGAATACACCCATGATCACACCGATAACAGCGCCCCTTCTGATGGCATCTGGCGCTAGGTCGAGCCACGTGTAGTAGCTCTCCTTTTTCGCAATCGCCATGAGTATGGGCAGTCCTACTGCTGCAATGAGCGTAGACAGCAGAACGTAGTTTCGTTGGAATAGGACAATCGCCATGTCCGTGATCATGACACCGATACCTTTCTTCAGCTTCAGATTCTAAAAAAGATGTTGCGTGCCAGAGCGAAGTTGCGAAGAATTGAAACCGAAACCAACTCGGTCTCGAGCTTCTTGTTCGCCAGAAGCCGCCACACCCGCTTGATGCAGCGTCTTGCCGACACCTTGCCCGCCAGCGCCCGTCCCAGGCGCAGAACACCTACCGCCTGCGCCCTCATGCACGCGAGCACCAATTGAAACATGTGAACGGCCCCCATTTCCAGTACTCAGGAAGAGCTTGGGGATGACTAGGGCACCGGACAGCGTGTAGGTCTCACCGCATGGCGTGTACTCGTACTTGGCGATGGATGGTCTTGTCCTGGGCACGCAAACGGCGCGTGCTACCGAGATGGTCGTGGTAGTGATACTTGGCACCCCTGCGGGCAGCTTGGAAGTTGCTGCGCGACTTCATGGCTCTTGCACTGAGGGATGGCATCTATTTCCAGACGGTCCGTGCGCCTATCCGTCGTACCGCCATTGACCAGGACCGTCATCTCGTTGGCGTCGTTGCACGTGTACGTGGTGGTATCCGTCGTGCTCGTGCCCGCGTCATACACGGCCTTGCTCACCATGTTGTCGCCTGCATCGTAGGTGTACGTGAATTGATCCACCAACGACCCGCCGTCCGTCTTGCGCTGGGCTTGCGTCAGGCGGTAGCGGTCGTCGTAGGCATAATCCCAATACCCGTCGCCCGAGACATCGCTCGTCATCCGCGTGATCGCGCCCACATCGTCCAGCCTATACACCCACCCGTCGGCAATCGTCGCGCCGTCGTAGTGGCGCAACGACGTCATCCGCCCCTGCGAGTCATACCCAAACTTCGTGTCGATGTTCGGGTCGTCGCCGTCCGGGTAGGAGAGCTGAGTCAGCACGCCGTACCCGTCGTAGCCGTACGTCCACGTCTTACTGCCCGGCGCGGTCATGGACGTGAGCGCGCCCACCACGTTGTACGCGTACGTCGTGGTGTTGCCGTGGTAGTCGTTCACCGACGTGACCCGGTTCGCCGCGTCATACCCATACGCCAACACGGAATCGTCGTAATCCGTGATGGTGGAGAGGCGGTTCGCGTCGTCATAGGCGTACCGGATGCCGTACGTGGGATCGATCCAGTCGGTCATCTTGGTCACCCGCATCACCTGATCGTATTCATACACGGCGTCGTAATCGTCGTCGCCCACGTTGTACCGGACCTTCGTGCAGGCGCTGGTCGCGGCGTCGTAGAAGAACTCCGTCGGCTCGTACCCGCCGAGCAGGCCCCCTTCAACCTTGGTCAACCGCCCCACACTGTCGCGGCTCAGATGCACCTTGTTGTTGGCATGGTCGCTGAACCACGTGACCTCGTTCTTCGTGTTGTAGTAGTACGTGAAGACATGGTCGTTTCCGTCGGTGATGGTGGACAGGTTGCCGGAACTGTCGAGAAACCGGGGACTGTACCAAGCGAGCGAGTCCCCGAGAGAGACGGGACTGTCCCCCGTTTCGGACTGCCCGTCACCCGGTCCCGGACCGGCCTGAGGTACCACGGCTCACCGATGCCGCGAACGGGGGATGGGGCGCGAACGTGATAAACGGGGATAAATGGGGACAGTAACCGTTTATTGCGCCCTCTTCCCCGCGATCTACTTCGTCTTCTTCTTCCGCCAGCCTTTCGGCCGGCCGACCGGGAGCGCTCGGACGCGCCGTCCGATCAGTGTCTCAATCTTGCTCAGGAACGTGTCGTCGCCCAAGGGACGGCCGGTGCGCGTATGGAGTCGAAGCCGTTCAACCGCGCTGTCCGTGTCCCCAATCGTCGAGAGGGTCGACTTCCACTCCTCCGCCGGCACCCGATCGAACCATTCGCCCAGATTCAACAGGCCCGACGGGTCGCCTTTCGTTCCGCAGTGGGCCGCGGCGCTCGACCAGGCGTAGTCCCACGGCGACCTGACCATGCCCGCCCGGACCGGGTTCAGTTCCACGTATGCCGACGCATTGTGCGCGTGGTCGTCGTCCAACGGACACGAGTAGTACCGGCTTTGCCAAAAATGGCCAAGACGTCCATGAAGACGATGCACGTATTGCGCGTACATCAGGTGGGTCCGGCCCAAGGTCTTCGAAAGCGACTGCTCCGTCTCCGGCGTCGCCACCAGATGGATGTGGTTCGTCATCAAGCAGAACGCCGACACCGCCAATCCGTACCGTTCCGCGCTTTCCTTCAGATAGGTCAGATACGTCCGCCGATCACCGTCGACGAAGAACACGTCCTGCCGGTTGTTGCCTCGTTGCGTGATGTGGTGCGCCGCACCCGGCAACACGATTCTTGCTTGTCTACCCATGTACGCAGACTAGCACGTAAGCCCAGAAAACACAAATAAACGGTTACTGTCCCCGGTTAGTTCGGAACGCCCAACTCGCCGACGTGCATGCCCGAGCCATCGAGCGCGGCTACAACCGCAATCGCGCCACCTGCGCCGTCGCGCGCAAACTCGTCGCCTATCTGATGGCCGTAGACAAGTCAGGCCAAGACTACGAAGACCGCTGCTTCACCGGATAAGCCGGGTTTTCCATAGCGGTTCTCACGCCGGTGCGTCTCGCCGATTGGGGACTGGGCGAAAGGTCCTTGGACCCGTATGCCTCCGTCTTACTGTTTCGAGCGCACCGGTTCACCCAAACGCTATCTTCGGCCAGGCCCTCTCCAGGGGCAGATGCCGCAAATGGATGTCTGGTTGCGAGACCCATCTCGTCACCCTACAAGAGAACCGCCGCCATCCAGCGGTCGCGGGCGAATCCTCCCGGACCGCAACGCCCATGCTCCGCCCAATCGACGGCGGCCGCGCCGCGCAACGCCGCCTCCGACGAGTTATACGCAGGCTACCCATTCTCGGCACCGTCCCCCGCCACGGCCGCCTAAACCCTCACATGCAAACCGCTTCCCGATTCAACGCCCCGGTCCCAAAGAACATCGAAGGCAGACCGCCCGTTCTGCCTATTGACTTCTACCTATCATGGATGTCCCCGGTTAGTTCTAGTCCGTCCCCACAAATAAACGGTTACTGTCCCCGGTTAGTTCAACCCGGTACACACGGGACGCCGAAAGCGGCCAAAGGCCAC